>CAKSKO010000108.1 GCA_934465125.1 uncultured Eubacteriales bacterium | reverse complement strand
GAGAAATGGAGAGACAGAGTGATAGGAGAAAAGGCTAATATTGTATCCTTATACGTGCTGCATCGTTTAATGGAAAAAATCGAAGAGGAAGACAGGATTGAAGCCGCAATTAACGAATTTAAGGAGATGTCAGATCGGGATAAAGTGGGCGAAGTGTGTGGGGTGTATAGGAGCATTAAGAGGTGGTTAGAGAAAATCGAGGTCAAGAACTGCGATCGCGTTTTCAAGTTCACTAAACTTTATTATGATGCTATAAATGGGGAGACAACGGAATTTGATGACTTCGTATTGACAGAGTTGATACCGTTCTTCCGAGCGCATGGGAATAATAAAGAAGCTATTGAATTTTGTAAAAGATTGGTCGCTATCATTCCTATTGCTTTAGAGGAGACAGAATTTTGTTAGAAAGTTTTAAGCGATCAAGGAAGTACATAAGAGGAGCAAACGGCGCAGCAAATCCTACCTAAAGAAGCACTACCTAAAAAAGTCAAGAATGCGGAGTTTGTGTGTGAGAACTTACCGTTTGTGATATGAATAAGACAACTGGCATAAAAATTTTATTTTAGTTAGGAGGAAGTTTAATGCCTTTTGAAAGAGTAAAGAAACCGGGAGAAAGAGATTCATTGAACGAAAACGACAATAACGGACAGGTCCAAAACCGCGGAGCGATAGGAGGGCGGGTGCCCAATTCGGTAATGAATGATTTGCTAAGCGGAGGAATGAATAATAATAACAATAACCAACGGTTTAATCAAAGAGACGCAGAACCCAAGGCAGATAATTATGATGAAAAGATGAAAGCCGCCAAGGGAGAGGTTTTTGAACGAAACGAAGGTATAGACGACAATCAACTGCTGCAGAATTCTCTTGGGAATATAGTGCTTTCTTGTAGTATATTGTTGAGCCGCGGGAAGAAACCGGCGCTGAGCCCCGATGAGAAACCAATGTCGAGACGCGGGAAGAAAGCGGCGCTGAGCCCCGATGAGGAACTGGAAAAAATCAGAGATGAACTGGAAACGGTAAGAAAGAAGAGAATTCTAGGAAAGAGGGAAGAGATTGAGTCCGTTTTAAATAAAATTACTGCATGGCTAGATCAATATGGCGGGAATGACGATGAAGTGGACGAGATTAGACGGGAGATTGCAAGATGTAATTGGGTGCTACCATTCTGGGAGAAATGGAGAGTCAGAGTGCTAGAAAAAAAGGCTATCATAGCCTTATACATGCTGAACTCCTTAATGGTAGAAACCGAAGCCAGAGAGAGAAGGACGCAAGCGAATCGGTTGTATAAAGATGTTTTCGACTATGTCTACCGCTTCTATAATGATCCTTCCGTTTGGGAGAGTGATATTTTAATGTACGGAGAAGAGATGTTAGGTTCTTTCCACGATATCCTTGACTGCGTAAAAAAACTCAAGGTAGGTGGGAAAGTTCGGCCACACAGTTTTAAAGAGATGCGTGACTTGGCGGATGAAAATATTGAATTTTTGTCGACAAAGCTCTTACCGTGTTGCGAAGCTTGTGAGGTAGATGAGCTAGACATCAACTTTGATCCGGAGGAAGGGTTCATACCGTACTCCTTCTATTATTGCGGTCCAAAAGGGCTTAGTCTCTGTAAAGAGATGATTGATTTCTGGTCTATGATAAAGGATGCATCCTTCCAGGAGGAATCCTCATGGAAGGGATCCTCATGGGAGAAATTTTTCTCCGAATGGAAGGATTTCTCATGCGATACCGAGGATTTAGAAAGTTCCATGTAAGTGACACGAGGGTCGTTAAAATACGAAATATGTGTAATATTGCAGTTAAGATCTACTGCGAGTATTGTATTAGCGCCAAGTTTAAGCGCGAAATCAATTGGAAGGTTGTCATAATATCCGCCGTCGACGTAATATTCGCCGTCGATTTTACACATTGGAAAAACAGGAAAGCAGGAAGCAGATGCCAGAATGAACTGAGTAATATTCTCGGAATGCATTTGTTTTTTGCTTAGGGAGATTCCTTTGCCCGGAGGGAATTTAACAGTGACAAGTCCAAAATCGACCGACGAATTCAATATCTTTTTAGGAGAAATTGTTTGATTTAGAAGTGATACGAAATGTGTAATATCTGCGTCTTTATACTCTATGTATTTCTTCAAAAAGGGAATAAAATCTTCGCGTTGCTCAAATAAGTTCTCGATGCTATCTGAGAGGTTCAATCCGTCAGCCATACTATCGCCGATGGTGATAGTATCTCAAAGATTAACAGCCAAATCGTAATCGTTCTGTACCATAAGCGCAGCATTGATCGCACCAATCGAAGTTCCAGTGACGATCTGATATCTGGTGTTTAGCTCTAAAAGTGCAGTCCACGCTACCAGTTCATACGATCCTTTGGATCCCCCTCATCCTAGAACAATTGCTTCTTTTATAAAGCAACATCCTTTCCAAGTGAAATAAAAATCACTGTAGAAGTATCGAGTAAAACAGTATGTTATTAAAAATAGCAAGTTATTTCACCGTTTATGAATATAGATTAATATTATTTCAGATTTTCTTCCGTAGGAGCAGGTGAGGACTGCATAGCGTATGGAATGCAAGGCATTTCGTGTTTTTTTACCGAACTGATGAAATGGGAGGAGATTAACATCCGTTATTCCGTATTTCAAAAAGAATTTTAGAAATCCTTCTGCATCGTTTAAATGATCATTAAAATCAGGGATCACAGGGATGCAGACAATAAGATGTTTTTTTGGAAAAAAGCACCGTGTTCAAATTTTGAAAAATACGATCCTGGTAGACGCCAACGCCTTTAAAATGACATTTTCGGTCGGCAGTGCTTGATGTCAAAAAGCAATAAATCCAGAAAAGGAAGAGATTGATTTAACAGAACATCGAAATTTAAATAGATATTATTTTTATCAAGCGATTCTTATCATCATCGACGCCGTACAAAAATTTTCAAACCGATACGTAGATCTTGCAAGCCAATTGGCAGAAAACGAACAAGATCAAGTTCGCAGGAAAGAACTTCTTGAAATGAGCCGGATTCTTAAAAAAGTGCCTTGTTTCCCGGCGCAGAAGCAGCAACGGTTTCGCCCTTGTTTCTACATGAAGGCGCTTTCTTTTGCAGCTGTCTAAAAAGCAGTAGATGACGTTTCGAATGATTTTAGCGATACATTTCATCGAAAGACCATTGAAGAACTGGTTGAATCGTTGCAAATTTAGCCCCAAAAACGCACTTGTAGAACAAGCAGGTGCGTTTTTATTTAGACTTTATAAGTGTATTTGTGAGGATCAGAAAACATTTTTGTTTGGTTTGTTCAATAAAGAAGGATAAACTTTAAACTGATATACGTTGCATATAGGAATTTGATTTTACATATATTGGGAAAATGAGGTGATGATCGTTTGAAAAAATTAAGTGTAGGTAGTTTGATAATCAGTATTTTGACCGCTGAGTTAGTAGGAGTATTGTCTGGGCTTTTATCGGGAAACTTCAAAGAAGTTTATCAGATGATTGATCAGCCTCCGCTGTCTCCTCCGGGCTGGGCTTTTCCGATAGTATGGACAGTCTTATATGCATTAATGGGGACAGCGGCATATCTGATCACTCGTACTCTGGCTGACTCCAAACAAAAACAGGACGCTCTTTTATTTTATGCAGTACAATTGCTTGTCAACTTCTTGTGGAGCATTGTTTTCTTCCGATTTGAGCAGTTTGGAATATCTGTTGCTGTTATTTTATTGTTAGATATTTTAGTACTGATAACAATTGTAAAATTCTTTCAAATTAATAAAATTGCTGCTTACTTATTGATTCCGTATTTTTTATGGATACTATTTGCAACGTACCTCAATATTGGTGTATATCTGTTAAATTAATTGTCAGAAAATGATGATAGAATATTAAAAAAAGTTTTGGAAGAAAATAAGCTTGGAGGTGATAAGATGTCTAGAAGTAATAGTAAGGCAAATAAATCGTTTCAAAACGCTACAAATGATCAGGAAAAACTTGAAAATGCCGTGAATTCCATACAAGCAAAACGAGATAATCTGAATAATAACCATAATGTAAAAAAAGAGTCTTTAGGACCAAACACCAAGAGATGAAAAGCAAACAGGATTTCTATTTAGAAATAGATGATCATTTACTAAATGATAAAAAGCCTTCGGAACATTTTAACTGTGTTCGTGAATTGCCGATATTTGATGAACATCCGTTTACAATGCTAAAAAAGCTTATCGATACAAAACAGTCGCCAATCCATCACCCGGAGGGGAGTGTTTGGAACCATACGATGATGGTTTTGGATGAAGCGGCAAAGAGAAAGGGTAATAGTAAAGATGCACGGGTGTTTATGTGGGCAGCGCTTTTGCATGATATTGGAAAACCAGATACTACAAAAATAAGAAAAGGAAAAATCACGTCATATGGGCATGATGAGAAAGGAAGCGAGCTTGTAAAACTTTTTTTAAAAGATTTTACAGATGATCATGATTTTATCGACAAAGTATCCGCGTTGGTTCGCTTTCATATGCAGATTTTGTTTGTTGTAAAAAAATTACCGTTTGCAGATATAGTATCTATGAAAAAACAGACGGATATTTATGAAGTAGCGTTATTAGGGTTGTGTGATAGATTGGGAAGATTAGATGTTGATATAGGTAGAGAAAAGGAAACGATAGAAATCTTTATTGATTGCTGCAATAGAGTTTAAATGAGATAAGAAAGGGATTGTTTATGGCGAAAAAAGGAATGAAAAGGCCTGATGTGAGAACAAAACCCAAAAATGAGGAAACGCCGGTGCCAGAAATACAAGGAAAAGAAAAGCATAAAAAATAATATAAAAAACACCGGTCGTAATAGCCGGTGTTTTTTGTAGGATCAAAATTGCGTTAGATAAACCAAGTTTCGGCAATGAAATCCATGAAGTACTTCTCGAATTCAGTGGAGACGCCGATCCGTTCGCGGTA
>CAKSKO010000107.1 GCA_934465125.1 uncultured Eubacteriales bacterium | reverse complement strand
TTTTGCTTTGCAGGGAAACGGTGTGAATTATGACGCAACGACGGTGATCCTTGCTACCGGAGTGAGCACGGCAAAGCCGTATCCTGGAGAAGAAGAGTTTTTAGGAAGGGGCGTCAGCTATTGTGCAACATGTGATGGAATGCTGTATCGGGGCAAAAAAGCTATCGTATGGGGATTAACACAGGATGCGGTATTGGAAGCAAACTTTTTAGCAAAGATCGGGGTTGAGGTGCAATATATCAGCATGCGTGATAAAGAAGAGTTGCTTGACGAAAATATTGTACATATAAAAGGACAAGTGAGTAAAATAACGGGAAAAGGGAATGTTAGGTACGTAGTAGTTGATAAAAAAAGAATTCCAGTCGACGCTATTTTTATTTTAAGAGATTCAATCGCGCCGGATAAATTGATGGCAGAGCTCAGGACTGAATCAGGTTATATTGAAGTCAACCGGAAGATGGAAACGAATGTTCCCGGCCTTTATGCCGCGGGAGACTGTATTGGAAAACCACTGCAAATCGCAAAAGCGGTTTCAGATGGTCTAATTGCTGCCCAGGAAGCGGCGAGATATCTCGATAAAAAAGAGAAGACTAAAAAATGAAAAAGGGGACTGAAGAATGAAAGGTGATATTTTGCATCCAACAGAAGGAGAATTTGACACTTTGATTGAAGGAAAAGAACTAGTGTTAGTAGATTTTTGGGCCACCTGGTGCGGACCCTGTAAGATGATTGCACCGCTTATTGAGCAGCTGGCAACAAAATATGAGGGAAAAATCAAGGTTGCAAAAGTAGACGTCGATGAGGAAAAAGGTCTTGCAGCGCGCTATGGAATTCAAAGTATTCCAACAATTATGCTGTTTCAAAATGGTGAAATTCTTGCAAGAGAAGTGGGAGTAAAACCGCTTAGCAATTATACCGATATTATCGATTCAAAAATTTAATTATGTTGTCACTCAACACAAAAAGGATCGGGGCAAAATCTAATTAGATTTTGCCCCGATCCTTTTTGTGTTGAATTGTTATTGATAAATGTTATTGTTTATTTACCATAGTATGCTTTTTTATAAATCTCTGCGATTTCATTAATCAATGGGTAACGAGGATTAGCAGTAGTACATTGGTCCTCATGAGCATTTTCAGAAAGTTTTTGCAAATTGTTGAAGAATACTGTTTCATCAACGCCGCAAGCCTGGATGCTCTCAGGCATATTGATTTCTTTCTCTAAATCACGGATCGCCTGAATCAGATTTTGTACGCTCTCTTCGACTGTTTTACCGCCTTTTCCAATAAACTGGGCAACTCTTGCATACTTTTGATCAGCAATGAATGTTTCGTATTTCGGGAAGGTTGCAAACTTTGTTGGTTTTGATGCGTTATACTCAACAACATAAGGAAGAAGAACAGCATTGGCACGCCCGTGAGGGATATGATATTCTCCACCTAATTTGTGTGCCATCGAATGGTTCAGTCCTAAGAAAGCATTCGTAAAGGCCATACCTGCGATGCAAGAAGCATTGTGCATCTTTTCGCGAGCTTCTGCATCAGTTGCACCGTTATGATAAGCGCGCGGTAGATAACGGAATACCATATCGATCGCCTGTAGCGCTAAACCGTCTGTAAAATCACTCGCCATAACCGAAACGTAAGCTTCTAAAGCATGCGTTAATACGTCAAGTCCTGTATCAGCAGTAGCGGATTTTGGAAGACTCATAACAAACTGCGGATCAATGATTGCAACGTCTGGTCTGAGCGCATAATCAGCCAGCGGATATTTGATGTTTCCGTTTTGCTTATCTGTGACAACAGAGAAGGAGGTAACTTCCGAACCTGTTCCAGAGGTGGTAGGAATTGCGACCAGTTTTGCTTTTGTACCGAGTTTCGGGAATGTATAGGCACGCTTTCTGATATCCATGAACTTTAATTTCATACCGTCAAACGTTGCGTCTTCATGTTCATAGAAGAGCCACATTCCTTTTGCAGCGTCCATAGCAGAGCCGCCGCCCAAAGCAATAATAACATCCGGTTGGAATTCTCGCATTTCTGCAACACCGCGCATAATTGTCTCTACATCCGGATCCGGTTCAACGTCGGAATAAATTTTAGCGTGACAGTACCTCTCACGTTTTCTGAGATAATATAAAATCTTATCGACATTACCTAGTTTCACCATTGTAGGATCTGTTACGATAAATGCGCGCTCGATGTTCTCCATTTTTTGGAGATACTGGATCGAATCGTTTTCAAAATAAATTTTTGGTGGAACTTTAAACCACTGCATGTTGACCCTCCTCTTGGCAATTCTTTTCTTGTTGATTAAGTTTACAGAGGATACGTTAGAAGTGGTTGAGTTGTGTCCATAAGACCCGCATCCTAAAGTCAAAGAGGGGGTGTTGGTGTTATAGATATCGCCAATCGCACCCTGCGATGATGGAGAATTGGAAATGATGCGTCCAACTTTCATCACTTCACCGTATGCATGGATTAATTCGTTGTTTGAGCTGTGGATGACGGCAGAGTGACCTAAACCACCCATATTGAGCATCTTTTGAGCAAATTCAAAGCCCTCTTTGCTGTTTTTTACTGTAAAGTATGCCAAAACAGGGGAGAGTTTTTCTCTGGAAAGCGGATACTCCGGTCCAACATCCGGTAAATGAGCAATCAAAATTTTTGTTTTTTCAGGCACTGTTACACCAGCCTGCGCTGCAATCCAAGAAGCTGGTTTTCCAACGACAGCAGGATTAACTGCTTGTTTTTCAGGGTTAATAACAAAATTGGAAACCTTGTCGATTTCGTCGCCTGTCAGGAAATAGCAATTGTTTTCTTTCATGAATTTTTCAAACGGCGCTGCGATCTCTTCGTCAACGATAACCGCCTGCTCAGAAGCACAGATCATCCCGTTATCAAATGTTTTCGAAAGCATCAAGTCTGTGCACGCTCTTTCGAGGTTTGCTGTTTTTTCAATATAACAAGGGACATTGCCAGGGCCAACGCCCAAAGCAGGCTTTCCTGTAGAATACGCTGATTTTACCATTCCTGCTCCGCCTGTTGCTAAAACAAGCGCAACATCTGGATGATTCATCAGAGTAGTGGTAGCTTCGATTGAAGGGTATTCAATCCACTGAATACAGTTTTCTGGTGCTCCCGCTTTGATCGCAGCATCTCGGACAATTTTAGCTGCAGCAATAGAACATTGTTGTGCGGAAGGATGAAACCCAAAGATAATTGGGTTTCTTGTTTTTGCGCAAATCATCGATTTAAACATTGTAGTGGATGTTGGATTGGTAACAGGCGTTGCACCGGCAACAATACCAACAGGCTCTGCAACCTCAACATAACCTTCCATCTCGTTTTCGTCGATAATTCCAACACTTTTTTCATATTTAATAGAATGCCAAATATATTCTGTTGCAAACATGTTTTTGATAATTTTGTCTTCTAAAACGCCGCGTCCGGTTTCTTCATACGCCATTTTAGCGAGTTCCATATGATGGTCCAGACCTGCAAGCGCCATTGCATGAACAATATTATCGACTTGCTTTTGATCGAGCTTCATGTATTCCTGAAGGGCTACCCCAGCCTTGCTGACGAGATCATCGATCATTTCTTTAACATTGACTACAGGCTTTTCCTGCGCCTTTTTTGTATCGGACATATTGTCGCCTCCTGATTTTAATTGTTAATAATATAACAAACTTTGTTATTAGTATAACAAAGTGTTTGCTTAATGTCAAGAAAACAGAAGAAATACATATTTTTATTATAGCCAAGAATTTTAATAAAAATGCGGTACAATATGGTGAAACTGTTAGTATTCATAAAATAGATAAAGGTTTAGTTGGAAGACTCGCTGCGACTCAACGGAGATGATTTATTTTCTGCAGTAATACGGTAACAAAGTGTCATCAAACTGTCGCTTAAATGAACGTTTTCAACGATTACATCCGGAAAGGCGAGACTGATGTCATAGTGGCTAAAATTCCAGTAGCTTTTGATTCCAAGGTTATATAATACTTTTGATAACTCAGGAGCTGCACTTTTTGGAACACACAGAACCGCAGTTTTCGGATGAAATGTTTGATAAATTTTTTCAATGTTTTTGACGTCGTCTACTGTGATTCCATTGATTTTGGTTCCAATCAAAGCGGGATCCTTATCTAAAATGGCAGATAATTGGAACCCAATTGGATGAAAATAAATATGCGTCGCCACAGCACGTCCTAAATTTCCAGCGCCAATCAAAATAGAAGAATAGCGGTTTGAAAGACCTAGGATGTTTCCTATTTCTTTTTGAAGCTGTTCAACAAAGTATCCATATCCCTGCTGACCAAACCCTCCAAAGCAGTTGAGATCTTGTCTGATCTGTGAAGCGGTAAGCCCCATTTTTTCTGAAAGCTCCTTTGAAGAAATCCGTGTGACTCCTGAATTCGATAGTTCGGTTAAAAAGCGGTAGTACCTTGGAAGCCTTCTGACAACAGACATTGAAATATGATCGCGCTTAGACATAGTTCATTGTTCCTCCATTAGACGATTCTGCGGGTTTCATAGAATTTTTTCAAGCCTTTTTCCGATTTCTGCAAGAAAAGTTTCTGTATCGACAGCCTTTTTATCATGCAAAGAAGAAAGAGAATATAAATCTCCGGTCATAATTCCGTCTTCAATCGTCTGAATGGAAGCTTTTTCTAGTTTTTGGGCAAACGTAACGAGTTCTGGAAGATGGTCAAGCTCACCCCTCTTTTGAAGAGCGCCGGTCCATGCAAATAGCGTTGCCATAGAATTGGTGGAGGTTTTTTCTCCTTTTAAATGTTTATAGTAATGACGCTGGACTGTTCCGTGTGCTGCTTCGTATTCATAAACACCATCAGGGGAGACAAGCACCGACGTCATCATCGCAAGGCTTCCGAAGGCTGTTGCTACCATGTCAGACATCACATCACCGTCGTAATTTTTGCAAGCCCAAATATATCCGCCCTCAGAACGGACAACCCTTGCGACTGCATCATCTATTAAAG
>CAKSKO010000106.1 GCA_934465125.1 uncultured Eubacteriales bacterium | reverse complement strand
GTTGATTACCACAGGAGAAATCATACTTTCAATTTCGGCCGGCGCATTTCCTGCTGAATGATTGATAATATCGTTAATGGAAGAAGCTGTAATTCCATAAACTCCTAAAGAGTTGGTGACAAACTGCGGGAAATCTTCAAACATCGCAGTGATCTGTGTGTTGACGTCAGCCGTTACATTGCTTTTTAAAACTGAGTCAATTTTTTCAATCAACGCACCGCTGACAAATTCATGATAAATCATTTCTGAAAAAATAGAGGCCAAATAGGAAGCAAGCAATAAAGACACAATTGCTCCAACCAAATCAAGCAGAGAACGAACCACACCACGGTGGAATCCTTCCACAACAAATATGATAAATAAAAGGATTACCCCTACATCGAGTAAAAAACTCAAAGCTTTCCCACCTTATCATAAAAAATCAGATTAACATGCTAAAATAGTTTTTACTAGTATTAATATAGCATATTTATCGCAAAACTACAACATTTGACAAATAGTAATTTTTAAATGATTATTTTATGTTAAATCAAACAATTTTATTTCGCTGATTCCTAAAACATACGCTTTATCCTGAGTTGGCAATAGAATCTTTTTTGAGTCATTGCCAACCTCATATTGTCCTTTTTGTTCACCTTTAGAGGAATAGGTAATGATATTACCGTCGGACAATACTGCAATTCTACTATCCTTGATCGCAACAGAATAAACTTTCCTACCTGTTTCAATCTGAGCGATTGTTTTTCCGCTCTTGTCAAATGAGATAACCTGACAGTTTCTATTATCCGCTGTAGAAGATAAAGACAGCACTACACCAGAATCTGTATCGGTTTCAAAACATGTTAAACTCTTTTTATCATAAGCAAAATCTTGTTTCTCTTTTTTTGATGGATGAATAAAACTGGTCAATGTATCTCCTACTGCAATCACATTTCCATCTGAGCAATATTCTACAGAAAGCATCAAATTGTTTTCATATTCAAATACCACCTTTGGTTCCTGGTCTTTGATGTGAAATAAATACAAAACAGACTTTAACGTCCCCCCATTCGCAGAAATTCCGACTGCAGCGGCTGATTTGCCATCATTACTCAAACAGACATCTGTAATATAATATTCCGAAAAATAATATTTGTAGAGTTCCGACTGATCCTCGGCGTACACCGTCATTTCTCCCAAATAGTCTTTTGATTCTGTCACAATCGCATAATTTCCATTCGCAGCTATCGCGCCTGTTAAAATACGATAAGGCATCGTTTGCTTTGCGATTGTTTTTGCTCTTGTTTCTGTTTGGTATCCTGTTCCCTGAAGATTATAAATCAGTACTTTGGAACCTGCAGTTTTTAAAATTGGATCGCTGAAGCTATGCTGGCGGTTTGTAAGTTCCTTACCGGAAGCGCTCAACGCAACAAACGAGGTATCACTCACCACAATCAGATCGTGTTCCATCAGTTTAAAATTATTTGCATCCACCTTTGTCCCAACGATATCTACAGGATACCCCAATCCGCCGCCAAGACCTAAAAATTTGTCTTCCATCCAGAAAACAATATTCTTAGGCGATAAATTCTGAAAGTTGAAAGCGATTAACACAAAAACAAAGCACGCCGTTAAAACTAGAAGGATCCTTTTCGTTTTTTTTGATATTCGAGACGATCTTTTGTTTGAGTCACCCCAGTTTTCTATTCCACGAAGTGCTTTATTTTCTCTATCTTGTGAAGGTTCATTTTGATGCTTTTTCCCCAATCATTCCACCTCCTCATAAAACACTTTGTTTAGATATAGGCCACACGCTCTCGCTGTTGGCCCCGCTTTGCTACGATCTCTGGCTTCGATAATCATAGAAATACCATCCTCTTTGATTTTGCCCTCTGCAACACGTAGCAGTGTCCCAACCATGATACGGACCATATGATATAAAAATCCATCAGCCTGTACCGTCATAAGCACCATGCTCCCCTGACGCTCTACTGTAAATTTTTTAACAGTACGAACCAGATTACCGGTTTTCCTTTGGTCGAATGTACAAAATGAAGTAAAATCATGCGTCCCAATATAATCGTCTGCTGCTCTTTGAAGCTTCCTGATGTCTAAATCATACCAATAATGGAACGCATACCCATTCAAAAATGGACTCCTGATTTTATTGTTCCAAATTTTGTAAACATACTCTTTTCCTGTTGCAGAATATCTCGCATGAAAAGATAAAGGCACTTCTTTGCAGCTGCAAACAGCGATGTCCATCGGAAGATAATGATTGAGCGCCACGACCAATCTTTCACAGGGGATGGTATGTACGGTATGGAAACTGATACAATACATATTTGCATGTACAAACGCATCCGTCCTACTACACCCCTTAATATCCACTTCCTGACCGATGATTTGATAAAGCGCTTTCTGAAATACCTCCTGTATACTACAGGCATTCTTCTGAATCTGCCAACCGTGGTAATTTCGTCCATCATAGCAAAGCGTTAAAAGAAGGTTTCTTATCTGATTGTCGGTACCAATCGAATGTTGCATAATATTACCCCCGTACACAATAATCCTACCACTAAAATAGCGCATCCGTCTAACGTTTTCATGTGTAATGTCTTCATTCTTGTCCTGTGATCCCCTCCGCGATAACACCGGCATTCCATTGCCATTGCAAGATCATATGCTCTTCGAAATGATGATACAAAAAGTGGAACCAAAATCGGAATCAACGCTCTCATTCTTTGAATGAAGCCTCCACTCTCTAAATCAGCTCCTCTGGCTTTTTGAGCATTCGTGATCTTATCAGTCTCCTCTAAACGCGTCGGTACAAATCGCATCGCAATCGTCATCATCATCGCGATTTCTGAAACTTTGACATGGAAAAGTTTCAGCGGTTGCATCAATCGCTCCAATCCATCCGTTAAATCTGTTGGGGTCGTTGTAAACGTTAAAACAGAACTTACCAAAATCAAGCTTGTAATTCTTATAAAGACAAAAATGCTATTATTAATGCCGGCTTCTGTAATCTTTAAAAACCCCCACTGAAAAATAGGTTCACCGACCCCATAAAATAAGTTGAGTATAGCGGTAAATAAAACAAGAAATAAAACCATCTTTAAGCTTTTTAAATATAACTTCATCGAAATGCCCGACAAAAACACCATTAGAAAGGCAAAAACGGTTACAAGCCCCAGCGCTACATAATTTCCTGTACTGAAAATCAGTATAATCAACGCAAGTGTTAACAGTACTTTTATTCTCGGATCCATTTGGTGCAAAATTGATTTTGCGGGAAAATACTGCCCAATTGTAAGATCTCTAATCATAATTTTCCTCCACGATTTTTAAGCAGTTTCATCACTTGCTTTACTCCCTCTTCCACTGTGATAATTCCCGAATCAACCGCATATCCTTTCTCCTTTAGATTCATCATAATTTTTGTGATTTCTGGAACGCGCAGTCCGATTTTCTCCAGTTCTTTTCCTCTTGAAAATACTGTTCTTGTATCGTCAAACATATAAACCTCTCCATGATCCAATACAAGTACTCTATCAGAAATTTTTGCGATATCTTCCATATTATGAGAAACAAATAAAATGGTATTGTTCCGTTTTCTATGATACGATACAATCTGTTGTAATAGAGCATCTCTGCCTCTTGGATCAAGCCCTGCTGTTGGTTCATCTAAAATGAAAACCTCCGGATCCATTGCGATGACTCCTGCGATCGCTGTACGTCGTTTTTCCCCTCCGGAAAGTTCAAACGGAGATTTGAGAAATAAGCTCGAATCTAGTCCTGCAAATT
Source organism: uncultured Eubacteriales bacterium (assembly GCA_934465125.1). Classification (GTDB taxonomy): domain Bacteria; phylum Bacillota; class Clostridia; order Oscillospirales; family Acutalibacteraceae; genus CAKSKO01. The sequence goes on along the minus strand of CAKSKO010000106.1, from coordinate 1,229 downwards.
TTGCCGCCATCTTAACCCGTTTATCGATCTCTTCTTTGTTAAGCCCCATATTCTTTGGGCCAAATGCAATATCCTCATACACCGTCTCTTCAAACAGCTGATGCTCCGGATATTGAAACACCATCCCGACCCGAAACCGTATTTCTCTAATTTTTTTTGGCTCTTCCCAGATATTCTTACCGTCGAGAAAAACCGCTCCGTTGGTTGGACGCAATAACCCGTTTAACTGCTGCACAAAGGTTGATTTTCCCGAACCGGTATGACCAATTACACCGATAAACTCACCTTTTGTTATTGATATACTGACATCTTTAACCGCTGTTTTTTCAAACGGTGTATTGATTCCATATTGGTAGCATAATTCTTTTGTTTCAATGATCGCCATCGTTTTCCTCCAAAAGCTCCAGCAGTGCTTGTGTACACTCACAACTATTTAAAATTCCCTTTGGGAGATGGCATCCATGTTTGATAAGCTTCTCTGCAAATTCTGTCGGTTGCGGAAGCGTCAGGTGATGTTTTTTTAATAGATCTGTTTCCGAAAAGACTTCTCTTGGTGGTCCTTCTATTAAAATGCTTCCTTGATCCATCACAATAACCCGATCTGCTAAAACCGCTTCTTCCATATAATGTGTAATCAAAATAATCGTAATCCCTTTTTCACGGTTGAGTTTCTGAATTGTCTCGAGCACTTCTTCTCTGCCTCTTGGATCGAGCATCGCCGTTGGCTCATCAAGTACAATGCACTTTGGTTCCATCGCGATAATCCCCGCGATGGCAACGCGTTGTTTTTGCCCTCCAGAGAGTTTTTCCGGAGAATTTTTTCTGTATTGATACATGTCGACAGCTTTGAGTGCTCTTTCAACTCTTTCTTTGATTACTGGTGATGGTAACCCCAAATTTTCAGGACCAAACGCAACATCGTCTTCCACCACCCCAGCAACAATCTGGTTGTCGGGGTTTTGCAGAACTAGCCCCACCTTTGAGCGAATTTCATACTTTTTATCGTGATCCGCTGTATCTGTGGAGTCAACAAATACCTTCCCAGCGCTCGGAAGAATCAGTCCGTTAAAATGCTTTGCCAAAGTGGACTTCCCGCAACCATTGTGCCCTAGCAGTGCAACAAATTCACCTTCTACGATCTGAAGGTCTATGTTTTTTAGCGCTGAAAATCCTTCCTCTCCTTCCTCTTCACGGTATCGAAAATCGACATGTTCCACTTTAATAAAGGG
>CAKSKO010000105.1 GCA_934465125.1 uncultured Eubacteriales bacterium | reverse complement strand
TATTTTTAATTTATTTTCCAATTAGAGGATGCGTTTAAATAGGTCGCGGCACCAAAAGCGCTGATAGCGCCATCTGAACACGCGGTGACAATTTGACGCAAAGGTTTTTTTCTGCAATCTCCAGCAATATAGACCCCCGGTATTTTAGAAGTACAGCTTTCATCTGTTATAAAATATCCACTCTGATCCAGCGGTAAGAGCCCTTTAAATAGATTTGTATCAGGTATTAATCCTATTGCAATAAATATCGCATTTACGTTTAACTTTCTGGAATGACTTTTGTTTAAGTCTTTTATTTGTAAAGAAGATACACGATCTTTTCCCTGAATTTTTTCAACGATATGATGATAAAGAATGGAAATTTTTTCGTTTTTAATAACTGCGTCTACTAAAAATTTCTGGGCGCGAAAAGAATCTCTTCTGTGAATCAAGGTAACGCTATTACAGATGTTGGCAAGAAATAACGCGTCTTCAAGCGCTGTATTTCCTCCGCCGATAACAGCGATATCCTTATCTTCAAAAAAGGCGCCGTCACAAGTTGCGCAGTAAGAAACACCTCTTCCAAAGAACTCTGCTTCCCCTTCACATCCGAGAGTACGTCTCTTGGCTCCGCTCGCGATGATTACTGTTTTAGCTGGATATTCATTTTCTTTCGTTTTAATAATTTTGATTTGTGCGTTTAGATCAAGGCCCTCTACCTCTTCAAAGAGCAATTCTGCACCAAGTGATGTAGCCTGTTCATAAAGGCGCATTGCAAAATCTGCGCCAGAAATTTTTAAAATCGCAGGATAGTTTTCTATCTCGCTAGTAATCGCCGCCTGACCTCCGTAAAGGCCCTTATCAAATATAGTAGTGCTAAGTCCTGCGCGCAATGTATAAATAGCAGCTGTTAAGCCGGCTGGTCCGCCTCCAATGATCGCGACATCTCTCATAATAAGCAAGAAGTTTTAGATAACTTTTTTGTTAAGTAAACTTCTCTAATCCCACCTTTCTTAACATTTCATAAAGAGTGTTCTCTTGTGAATTTATTTTATTCGTGAAGATCCTATTTTAGTATTTAAGAATAGATTTCGATTATTTTTGTTTTGTATCAATCAAATCTATTGCCCGTAATATTAAAAGTATGATACAATAAAAAAACTTTGGAAAATATCTTTTGGAAGAATAAGACCTATCAAGTCACGTCGCTTACTAAAGAATATTTTTACTTGTTTTAAGAAGGGAATTATAAAAATGGGATATAAAGAGCAGTTTATCGAATTATATAAGAATGCGATCACTCGCCAAGGCTCAGAGGAACTTTTGGAATGGATGGAAAAAACAGATTTTTTTACAGCGCCTGCTAGCACGAAATTTCATTGTGCTTGTGAAGGTGGATTGGTGCAGCATAGCGTCAGTGTCTACCATGTTTTGATGGAAAAGCATTTTAATCAGGAAAACGATTCATCTGAAAGCTTTGCGATTTGTGCGCTGCTACATGATTTATGTAAAGCGCAATTTTATAAAGTATCAACCCGTAATGTTAAAAACGAAAAAACAGGATCTTGGGAGAAACAACCATTTTATGCTGTCGACGATCTTTTTCCATACGGACACGGGGAAAAATCCGTGTTTTTGATCGAACGATTTATGCGATTAAAAACAAGCGAAGCGATGGCGATCAGATGGCATATGGGAGGCTTCGATGACTCAGCAAAGGCTGGAGGATTCGCACTTTCCTGTGCGTTTGAAAAATATCCGATTGCAGTGAAACTGCATCTTGCAGATCTTGAATCTACTTATTTAAGGGAAAAACATACCTCGGCGGTAACGCAGCGCTAAGATTTATTTTACTGCATCATAAAAGAAAGAGGGCATTGTGCAAATGACTTCCACAGAGCTATCAGTCATTATCCCTATGCGAAATTTTGAAAAAGAAATAACAGGTATTTTATTGTCGGCGTCTAGCCAGAGCTGCGGAATTGATACAGAGTTCATTGTAGTCGATATGGGCTCGTCTGATAGCAGTGTCTTAGAAACGCTAAAGGTAATAAAAGATCTTCAGTTAAAGGGATGTGTAGTACAAAACGGCAATGTCACAATGCCTGAGGCACTCAACACAGGACTCATAAAAGCGCTTGGAGAGTATTTAGCTTTTTTCATTCCCGAAAGATTGTATAGCGACTTCCTTTTAGGATGCATAGAAACTGCGAGATCAACAGATGCTGATTTTATTTTTGCCCCCATCGAGTTTTCGGAAGGAAACTTCATTAATACAAAAATAAAAGCGGCTGAGGGCGCTGAACTATTGATTGGGATCATTCAAAATAAGGTACTTGTTGATATTGGTGCTACAATTATCCGAAGAAAATTTGTAATTGAGAATCAATGCCGCTTTGTAGAAGTTTGTAAATATGGTTTTTTTGAAGAATTTTTAATGAATATCGTCTTAACGGCAGGTAATATCAGTAAATCTTCTGCAATCGCGAAAAGAAACCATCACCACGAAGTAAAAAATAATCAAAACAACCATCTTGGTATGGTTTGTTTTGATAGAGTAGAAGCAATGCGCAGAGTTTATGAGACCGTTCATTTTGAGCATAAAGATAAGCTTTACTTAAATGATTTGTTTTTGCACCAAAAGATCCCGGATACACTTTTGAATTGTGTTGATATTTTACTAAACGAAGGCTTAGGATATAACGCAATTAAAGGTGCCATTAAATTAAAAAAATATGAAAAACTCTTTCAGATTTCGAGTGTAACAGATCCCAAATTAAAAAATGCAATACGACTATGGAAAACATTTCCTTGGTTATATCGTTCCAGATTGCTTTAAATCTGGAACTTTTTATAAACGTTTGTTTTGTATGATTGAAGAAATTTTTAGATTGTGTTAAAATAACAAAATATCAAATAATTTGGAGGTATTGATTTTTGTCTGTAGATTTATTAGAAAAAGTTGCTTTTTATGAGCAAGGTAGATATGTACAAATGGTCAGCGAAATCATGTCTCTTCGTAAAACTGGCGAGATTCCACTTGCTTTTATTCGAACATACGGCTGTCAGCAAAATGTTTCAGATGGCGAGAAGATAAAAGGGATGCTGTCCCAAATGGGATTTGAATTTACCGAAACAGAAGAGAATGCGGATCTGGTTTTATTTAATACTTGTGCCGTTCGAGAACACGCCGAAGACAGAGTGTTTGGTAACGTAGGGGCGCTCAAGGCGCTAAAGAGAAAACGGCCTTCCATGTTAATCGCTCTTTGCGGGTGCATGATGGAACAGGAACATATTGCAGAGAAGATTAAAAAAAGTTTTCCGTTTGTTGATCTTGTTTTTGGGACACATTCTTTACATCATTTTCCGAAACTGATTTATCAGGTTTTATCAGGAGAAAAACGTGTAATTGAACGCGGTATTGATGATCAAATGATAACAGAAGGAATTCCAATTCGCCGTGACGGAGACTTTAAAGCATGGCTTCCAATTATGTACGGCTGCAATAATTTTTGCTCGTATTGCATTGTTCCTTATGTAAGAGGAAGGGAGCGAAGCCGGAAATCAGAAGACGTGCTAAAAGAAGCAATCGAATTGATATCTGCTGGATATAAAGATATTACTCTGCTTGGTCAAAACGTGAACTCTTATGGAAAAACTCTTTCTGAAGAGATCAATTTTTCTAAACTTTTAAGAAATATTAACCGTATCAGCGGGGAATACTGGATTCGGTTTATGACATCACATCCAAAGGATGCGACCAAAGAATTAATCGATACAATGGCTGAAAGCGAACATGTTTGTAAACATCTGCATTTACCGGTGCAATCTGGTAGCAATCGCATTTTAAAAGAGATGAACCGTGGATATACTAGAGAAAAATATCTTGAAATAATTGAGTATGCGAAAAAAAAGATTCCGGATATTGCAATTACCAGTGATATCATTGTTGGGTTTCCGGGAGAGACACATGAAGAGTTCCTAGAAACACTGAGTTTAATAAAAGAAGTTGAATTTACTTCTCTTTTTACATTTATTTACTCAAAACGTGTCGGAACTCCAGCTGCAAAGATGGACGATCCGATTTCCTATAAACAAAAATCCAGGTGGTTTCAGGAGCTTTTAACAGTCCAGGAAGCGATTGCGGCAGCGCGTTGTAGGAAAATGGTTGGCAAGCAGTTAAAAGTATTGATTGAAGGAAAAAATGAGAAAGCTGGAGAACTTTTTGCAAGGACAGAGAGCAACATTGTTGTTGAAGTACCTGGAAGTCCGCAGTTGATAGGGAAATTTATGAAAGCAAATATTACACAAGCAAGGAATTGGATTTTAAAGGGAGAACTCGTCTGATAGAAAAGATAAAGTGAAGCTTTGTTAGGATCAAATAAAAATTTATGTTAACTATGGAGGAAATTATCAATGGATGTAATTGAATTAGCAAGAGAAATTGGACGGAAAGTACAAGCGGACGACAGATATTTAAAGCTGAAAATTGCGCAGCAAAAAAGCGATGAAGACAAGGCGCTTCAGGATTTGATCGGTGAGTTTAACTTAAAGAGAATGGCAATTAATAATGAAGCAAATAAGCCCGAGCGCGACGATAAAAAACTACAAAAACTCAACGGGGAACTGCGTGAGGTATACAGTTTGATTATGAAAAATGAAAATATGGCCGCTTATAATATTGCAAAGCAAGAACTGGATTCTCTGATAAAAAGGATCAGTGCGATTATTATGCAATCGGCAGAAGGGCAAGACCCAGAAACAACAGATTATGAGGAATCCTGCGCAGGGAATTGTCAGAGCTGCGGTGGCTGCCATTAACCGACCTAGTAAGGTGTTTTTAATTATGCAATAGAGGGATGGTAGGAATATGGTGGGAATTTCTCCTATGATGGAACAGTACTTGCAGGTAAAAGAACAGTATCAAGATACGATTCTGTTCTTTCGCTTGGGAGACTTTTATGAGATGTTTTTTGACGACGCGAAATTGGCGTCAAAAGAATTAGAGCTCACTCTAACCGGCCGCGATTGTGGACA
>CAKSKO010000104.1 GCA_934465125.1 uncultured Eubacteriales bacterium | reverse complement strand
GAATAAAGAGACATGATTTTATCGGCAGAGGGTTTTTCAATCATATCAGTGCATTTAAATAGGTTGTCGCGGATAGGATCTACCTTTAAGGAGCTGTATCTTACGATAGCTTCCTTTGAGACCTTGTTAACCCCGACCGCTCCGAGTCCAAACTCCTCGTAGGCACGAATCAGCTGCGAACAAGTAGGATCCTCGCCAATAATTACGTCGTCTCCATACATCACAGCAAACGGTTCATTTCCTACAAAAGAGCGTGCGCAGTTGACAGCATGTCCCAATCCTTTGGTTTCTTTTTGCCGTACAAAATAAATGTTTGCAAGCTTTGAAATAGAAACAACCTCGTCATATAAATTTTGTTTCCCAGAACTTAATAATCTCTCTTCGAGTTCTGGGGTTCGGTCAAAATGATCCTCTATAACGTCTTTTCCACGGTTGGTAATAATTAAAATATCAGTGATACCAGATGCCACCGCTTCTTCTACAATATATTGAATCGCGGGTTTATCGACAATTGTAAGCATTTCCTTGGGCATCGCTTTAGTTGCTGGCAAAACTCTTGTTCCAAGTCCTGCAGCAGGAATAACAGCTTTTGTTACTTTCATAAAAGTCCCCCCTGACTTATAATAAAAATTGTGGAAGCAAATTGATAATCATATAGCAGATCATCAGGCAAAATCCGAGCTGCATATTAACGCCTCCTTTTTGTTGAAGCGCTTTTTGGTATTGAGTTTGAGAAGTGGTAGCTTCTTGAATGGATTTTACTTTTTTAATACAATGCTTAAAATACATCCGATTTCCAAGAAAACCAGTAAAAAACATTATAATCCATGAGATAAACGACATAATAAAAGGCGCCATTAACAAAAGGGCGTCCTGCCACGGTAACGTTGGCAGAGATTGCGCGATCAGATTAGCCACCATTGGAATACTTGTGGTAGTTGGATCAAGCTTTGAGGCGTTGATCAAAGAGTTAAGAATCGGAGTCGAGTACGTGTGGGAGATAAAGGTTGAACAAATCGACAAGAGCGCAACGATTACAGTGAAAATAGTACCGATCTTGTATTGCTTTCGATACAAAAGCCAACCCCCAGTAAACAAAAATGCACAAAAATTGAACCGACCCTTATTATAATCCTTTATCCTTTTAAACACAGGAAGGTAATAAGGTGTATTTGTTTGTACGTACTTTGCAATATCACCAGCTGTGACTCCATCTATTTCTTCTGCTGGGTTTACTCCCCCCATCGGATCCATGATAAACGGCATCGAAGGGAATCCATTCATTGGCCCTTGAGAAGAAGTTGATCCGAAAAATGGAGAGGCATTATTTTCCGAAAATGGCATTCCGCATTTATCACAGAATAAGGCGTCTCTAAAATTTTTGCGTCCGCACCGCGGGCAAATTTTTTCGTTGTTCGCCTGTTCTGCCGTTTTATAAGCATTTGTTGTCTTAGGCGGTTTCCAAGCCTGATCGGTGCTGTGTTTGTCCGAAAAAAGACAGTGCCCTACTTTTTGATAGCAATCACGGTGATAAGGAGCACCGCATTTTGGGCAGACAACAATATCATCGTTTTCTTCAAATTGTTTGTGACAAACCGGACATTCTATTCCAGTATAATCTATCATGGCATTTCCTCCTTATTGCCAAGGTTCTTATATATTGTACCTAATAAACGAAAAAACTGCAATCCTTATTCGATGTGTTTACATTTAGTTTACAATGAAAAAAGGGATTGAAAAGTAATTTTTGAGAAAAATATTTACAAAATTCTGGGAATAAGATAGAATTATAAAAGATATATCAAAATAACGTCGTTTGAAGCTAAGGCTAGGAGATAAAAGAGTGGACAGAAAAATTTCTCACGAGAAAATTTTAATTTGTATTGCGTTAGTATTATGTGCTTGTGTAATTGGATATAATGCATTTTTCATTCCGGAAATCAGTATTCCAACTGTGATTTATGCCGACAACAGTACAGATTCAAAGATTAATTCAACAAATGAAGAATATACTCCAGAAACCTCAAAACCGTACGAATCGAGCGAAGTATCGCAACCGGCTAAAACGGATAGCAGCGAAACTGTCATACAAACAGATCATCAAAACGGTCTTGTAAATATCAATACAGCAAATGCTCGACAGTTAGCGGATGAATTGCCTGGAGTGGGAGATGTGATCGCTCAGAGAATTATTGAGTATCGCGAAACCAATGGAGCATTTAGTTCAATTGAAGAATTAATGAAAGTTAAAGGAATAGGAGAGAAGATGTTTGATAAATTGAAGGATCTTATTTGTATATAAAACAAAGCAATGTAAAAAGAGTCCCTCGGCGCTTCTAAAGAAGAGAAGCGCCGGGGGACTCTTTTGATCATCTACAGCAATTTAAGTTTGTTTATTCTGTTTAAGTTCCTGTAAATACTGTTTTTGAGCTAAAAATTTTTCAACACTAATATATTCAAATGCATCTTCATCTAGCGGGATTTTATTAATTTCATAAAAGCGTTTTTTCATGTTTTTTAATTTTTTTGTGTTCTGCATTAAAATTTGTATTAAAACTTCTAATAGATTTTCAAATGTATCGGATCCAATTTTTAAATCTTTTTTTATAATAGTAAGATCTGATTGAAAGGTTAAAACAGAAGAAGCAATTTCGTCAATAATAGTAAATGCTTCCATCAATTGAGACTGCGCTTCTTCAACAAGGTTTAAAGCGGCTGATTCTGCTTTCATACGAATATGGGTGAGACTTTCCTGTAAGTCATCGTATCGTTTTCCCTTTAATTTAAGCTGGTCCACTTGCAATTCGAGATTTTTTTTAATCTCAATGTAATAAGCAATCTCTTTTTCATAAGCGCAAATATCATCATTATGCTGCATGAGCAATTCGTCAAATGCAATTTGTTTCTTTTGTAGCATAGAGTAAAACCGATCTTTTTCTCTAGATAGATCCTCTATTTTTTTATTTGCGGCGTAGAGTTCTGCTTGGAGTGATTCTATCGGGGCATGTTTTGTTGGTAAAATAGGTGTTGTATCGTTTATGGAATGAGATATGGTTGGATTTTCTTTTCTATCTTGATTTGTTACGGATTTTACAGTGTTATCTTCATTGCTTTGACACGACATGCCTTTACCTCCAATAAAATTATATTATTATTATACCAATCAAGATGGACAAAAACAACTATTATTATACAAAAGTTTGGTAATTGTTTTTAATATCATCAGGGAATCTGTTAAAAGATAATAAAAGACAGCCAATGAAAATAAAAGGCTGTTTTTTATAACATATTTTTCTTTCTTAGTATAAAAGCTGTTATGATCATTAAAGAGGCTGACAGCCCGAGTGGGAACCACCAATTGTCTGCATAAGGGAGAAATCCAACATTCATTCCATATATACCAGAGATAACGGTAGGGATCGACATAATCAAAGTAATGGATGCAAGAACTTTCATCATAATATTTAGATTATTTGAAATAATTGATCCAAAGGCATCCATTGTTCCTGTATGAATATTTAAGTAAGTATTCGTCATTTCAATTGCTTGCTTAACCTCAATTAACACATCTTCTAAAAGATCCTGATCATCTTCGTAAAGCTTGATGTAGCGTCCTCTCATAATTTTTTCAAGAGTGGCATCATTTGCTTTTAGAGAAGCTGAAAAATAAACAAGAGATTTTTCAATTTCAAGCAATTGGATTAATTCCTTGTTTTTCATTGATTTGCGTAGCTCCCGTTCTACAAGAGAGCTGATTCGAACAATTTGTGTTAAATATTGCAAATACCTTGAGGCGATACGTAGCATAATGTGTAGGATAAACTGTGTTTTTAAATTAGTATGAACATTGCGTAGCAGTCCTTCTGTAAATTCACTAATAATAGGGTTGTCCTGAATCGAAATGGTAATAACGTTAGTTTCGGTAATCATAACGCTTAAAGGCATTGTAAAATAAGTGAGATTTTTTTCGTTTTTTTCTACAACGGGAGTATCGATAATAATTAATGTTGTATTATCTTCATGATCAATATGTGATGATTCCTCTTCGTCGAGGGACGCTCGCAAAAATTCTGGTTCAATATGAAAATCTGTAATCAAGCGATTGACTTCTTCTTCCTGAGGCTCCACACAGTTGATCCAGCATCCCGGTTCATAGGAATCTATTTGTGTGATATGTCCATTAATTGTTTTATAATAAGAGACCATCTGCTTTGCCACCTTTCTTAAGGTGCGCGCAGTTTGCCTGTTGTGCGCCCACCCTCGTAATATGTAATTTTGTCACTAGGGTCAGGATTCACAATATCACAACCTATCTTTTATAAATACGCTAGCTTTATAATTATATCATAAAATTATATGATTACAACATTTTGATTTATTTTCTTTATTTTAATAAAGGGCTGTTGTGGCTTGACAAAGTGAAATAGTTGCTATAACATATTTTATAGTTGGACTCTCCTTAATTATAAAGGTCTATACTTTTATTTTGTAGATTATGAATAAAGTGAGTTTGAAAAAGTTATTTTGAGATAGAATACTATAATGATACAATCAATGTGTGATAAATTGTTAAAGGAGTGGTAGAACGTGCTTATTGATCGGGTGAGAATCATAATAGCGGAATATGGGGATCTTCATGAAGATTTTATCAAAGAGGATACAAAGTTGAGAGAGCTTGGAATTAGTGGAAAAAAGTTGGATCACATAATAACTTTACTTGAACGTGAATTTAATGTAAAAATTCGATTTAAGGATCAGACAGTTAGTGCGGTGGAAGTATCTTTTCAGTTAAATAATGAAATTGATATTGAGATGGATGTAAAAAGAAAGAAACCAGAAACAGTTGGAGATCTAGTTAATATAATCGAGGATCAGCTTTGAAAAGATAAACTCTAGGAATAAAGTTGAGCAAAATAATAAATGGAAAAGTAAAAAGCGCCGCTTGAATTTATTTCGAGCGCGTTTTTATTTTTTATTGACGTATAGAAATCTTTATTCTGAAAATAATAGTTATGGAAAGAATTGTAAGGTTGAAATTTAAGAAATATCAGAAATGAATAAAGCGGTGAAAAAATGATAACAGTTGTTCTTTGTGGTAAG
>CAKSKO010000103.1 GCA_934465125.1 uncultured Eubacteriales bacterium | reverse complement strand
CCAACTGAGCTATACCCCTATATACAAGATAACGAATAGTGTTTTCCAGCGCGAATAATATATTATCATTTTCAATGAATAATGTCAAGACTTTTTTCTTTATAGATTTTGCATTTTTTACCGTTGCTTCTATACACAATAAAAAATGCGCGGACTTTCTTTATTTGCGTTTTTAGATAGAATTTGGTATGATACTTAAATAATTAATTTAATATAGACTTGGAGACATACCTATGCGAATTCGGAGAAAACCATGGGCATTGCCGGAATTATCAGAGTGTCCTTTTTTTATAAAACAACCGCTGGAGTATCGTGGAAAGTGGAACTGCCAGTTTAAAAGGAAACAGCCTATTCATTTAGAGCTTGGGTGCGGAAAGGGAGCATTTATCGCAAAAATGGCTGCAAGACATCCAGAAATTAATTTTATTGCTGTAGATGTCATTAGTCAAATGCTTGCAAACGCAAGGAGAAAAATTATAAAAGAGTTTAAAATGAGTGATAGAGAAGTTGATAATATTATATTGGTATCGCAGGATGTTGCAAGGATCTCTCAGATGACGGATCGAAATGATTCGATTGACCGGATATATATAAACTTTTGCAATCCTTGGCCCCGTCCAAAACATAAGAAAAGAAGGTTGACTTATCCGGATCGGTTAAGAGACTATCAAGAGTTTCTGATTGATGGTGGGGAGATTCATTTTAAGACAGATGATAAAGATTTGTTTTATGATAGTTTGGGATATTTTAAAGAAACAGGATTTCGAATTATAGAGCAGACAGAAGATCTTTCAGAGGTAGTTGGAGAGGAAAATATTATGACAGAACACGAGATAGCGTTTCGTAAAAAAGGTTGTAGTATTAAATTTTTAATTGCAAAAAACAATTAAAAATTGCTTTGATCAGACAGGAAACATTAGTAAGGAACTTTAAGAACAGTTTACAAAGTAAAGGAGGAGAAGATTTCTTTGAGAGTAAAGACCATTGCGGTGCTTTTGATAATAGGGCTTATCATTTTTTTGTTAACTGGTTGCACAGCTGGGGTATTTGATACACAAGATCTGATGCATCCACCGAAAGCAACAGGTGACAAGGCTGAAATTCAAAAGGTAATTGAAAAGAAAGCGGGTAAAGATATTACACTAAAGTATCCACAAAGGGGGGAATATCGGTCACCGATCACTATGATAGATTTAGATGGGAACGGAACACAACAAGCAATTGCGTTTTTTTCTGTTAATAGTGAAAAAACAGGAACACATATTATGGTGATCGACAAGGTCGATGGAGTCTTCAAGGTAATCGGAGATTTCTCAAACCAAGGTGCAGAGGTCGATAAGCTTTGTTTTGGAGATGTTGATCAAGATGGAGCGAAAGAAATCATAGTTGGTTGGAGTGCATTTCATAATGTACCAAATCGATTAACTGCTTACTCTTATGAGAAAAATCACGTGTCAGAAGTTGAAGTCAACGAAACATATACTGACTTTGTCATGATGGATTTTGATGATGATAGCAGTCAGGAGATTCTGTTGCTCTCTTTGAGCAACTTAGGTGCGCCGGCAAGTGCGGAGCTGATTAAAATCGACCCTCAGAAGAATTCTTTTCATGTTGTTGATGTGGTGACCATGGACTCTGAGATTATAAAGTATGTCGCGGTGACTGTTGGCAAGGTTGATCCCGAACAAGTTGGTATTGTAATTGACGCAGCCAGATCTGGAAATAAAATATCGACAGAAATGGTTTACTGGAATCGTACAACACAAACGCTTGAAACTCCTCTGTATGATCCTCAAACGCCGGATATACGATATGCAAAAAGAGAGAGCACAATTTCATCCAGAGATATCAATAATGACGGTATTATTGAGATTCCGCAAATGGAGGTTCTACCTGGGGATTATACGCAAAAAAACAGCTCCATTTGCTATCTGACGAAATGGACACAGTATAATGTTAGAAATAAAGAATCAGTGATAGTAGACAATATGGTAATCAATGAATCGAATGGATACGGATTTGTGATACCAGAACGATGGCTAGGGAAGATTACAGTAAAAATAGACACGGAAAATCAAATAATGACCTTTAGTGAATGGGTAGTAAATGAGTCTAACGTTGCGGCGGCGGGTGCGGCAATATTGACGATTCAGGTGTTTGACCAGAATGAATGGGAACAAGTACCGGAAAAACAGCAGGAATTCATGGTTTTGTCTACCCAAAATAAAAAAGTATATGCTGCATCTGTTCCTGAAAAGGCACATCCGTTAGTACTGACTCAAGATGAAATTAGAAATAATTTTAAGATAGGACCTGTTTCATAGAAGAAAAACATTTTATTAAAATGTAGTATAGCGTGTTTGTATTTATATTTTACGAAAGGTGGGAATCAGTATGAGAGAGCCCTGTTTGTCAGATAAGTTTAGGGTCAAATCATACTTTTCAGATGAAAAAGATACTTGTTGCAGAAGATGAGGCAACCATTCGTGAGTTTGTTGTCATCAATTTAAAAAGAGCAGGATACACAGTAGTAGAGGCAGACTGCGGAGAAACAGCACTTCAGAAATATAAAGAAAACGGCGGAGATTTTGACATTGCAGTTCTCGACATTATGATGCCTGGGATGGATGGATTTGCGATTTGCAAAGAATTAAGGAAACAAAGCGATTCGATTGGGATTATTATGCTGACTGCGCGCACGCAGGAGATGGATAAAGTAAGTGGATTGATGATGGGAGCAGATGATTATATCACAAAGCCGTTTAGTCCATCAGAACTTGTTGCAAGAATTGACGCGCTTTACCGAAGAGTAGCTTTGGCTGAGATGAGAGCAGAAAATAATTTCAGGGAAGAAATTAAATCAGGAGAATTTGTATTGAATTTGCGCAATCGTGTGCTTCGAAAAAATGGAAAGACCATCGAGCTTACTCAGGTTGAATTTCAGATTATGGAATACTTTTTTTCTAACCCAGGTTCTGCGCTGAGCCGTACCGACATTTTAAATCATGTTTGGGGAAGTGCTTATTTTGGCGAAGAAAAAATTGTGGACGTCAATGTAAGAAGGCTTCGGATGAAGGTAGAGGACCAACCATCGACACCCAAACATATTGTGACCGTGTGGGGATTGGGATATAAATGGGAAGCGTGATCTTTCTAAACCGGGAAGGAAAATAAAATGGCGATTAAAGGAATCACAAAGCGGTGGCTTTATAACAGCTTAGGGTTGATCTTGATCATATTGATTGTATTGGTCGTCGCGTTTGCGTTTATTGTACGCGGCTATTTCTATAGTGGAATTCAGCAGACAATCAATGGAAGATCAAATGAACTTGCAAATATTTTTAGTGGATATACGGGAAGATCTTCGAGCGAATTTACGACTGATGCTCGCAGTTATGTTGAAGATTTTCCTGATAAGGAACTCATGGAACTAATGATTTTTGATAATACAGATAAACTTATTATCACTTCGACAGGATTTGAACCGGACCCACAGCAAAAAATGCCCGATTACAAAATAGCGAAATCGTCTTCTACGCATTATGGATCCTGGACAGGAAAACTTTCCTCCGGAGAAGAGTGTATGGCGGTTACCAGGGGGATTTATAGTTCAAATGGAGAATATGTTGGAGCGATCCGTTACGTAGTTTCTTTATCGGCGGCGAATAACAGGATTTTTTTATCGGTTTTATTATTGTTTTCTGCTGGAATTGTAGTTGTATTTTTTGTCATTCTATCAAGTTCTTATTTTATTAAGTCGATTGTAAATCCTGTTCGAGAGATTGGGACAACAGCGAAACGGATTGCGCAAGGAGATTTCAGGGCAAGAATCGATAAACAATACGATGATGAGATCGGGGAATTGTGTGATACCATCAATGATATGGCTGAGGAGTTGGGTGTTGCAGAAAAGCTTAAAAACGATTTTATTTCATCTGTTTCGCATGAACTGCGCACACCGTTAACCGCAATAAAGGGTTGGGCAGAGACAATGGAGATGTCCGGCACAATGGACCCTGTTACTATGGAAAAAGGAATGAAAATTATTGTGAGTGAAACGGAACGTCTTTCGGGGATCGTAGAAGAGTTGCTTGATTTTTCAAGGATGCAAAACGGGCGGATGGTTCTGATGATGGACAAAATTGATTTACTCGCAGAACTTGATGAAGCGGTGTATATGTTCAAGGATCGAGCAGCGTCGGAGAAAAAGAATCTATTGTATGAAGAGCCGGAAATAGTATCTCCAGTTCTAGGAGATCGGAACCGGTTGAGGCAGGTTTTTATTAATATTATTGATAATGCACTTAAGTATACGAATGAACAAGGGACTGTCCTAATCAAAGTTACCGAAGAAGATGGTAAAATCTCTATTGTTGTTACCGATAATGGAGACGGAATTTCAGAAACAGATTTGCCAAGAGTAAAAGATAAATTTTATAAAGCAAATCAAACAAGGCGCGGTTCTGGTATTGGACTTGCGATTGCCGATGAGATCGTAAAGCTCCATTCGGGAGTGTTGGAAATTGCAAGTGAAGAAGGAATTGGAACAGTTGTTACGATTTCTATTCCTGTGATACAAGAGGAAAAAAAGAAAGACCAACAACCAGAATATGAGAAAGGAGATGTACAATGAGCAGCGATAAAACAAAGACGATTACTTCTATTGGAGGGCAGGCTCTCATGGAAGGAATTTTAATGAGAGGTCCAACGAAAACCTCAGTTGCGGTACGGTTAGAGAACAGAGAGATTTCAAAAGAGTATATGAAAACATCCTGTTTACGCGATAGATATAAAATTTTTAGATTACCGATCTTTCGCGGAGTAGGGGGATTTATCGATTCAATGAAAATAGGGTATCGAGCGCTTGCAGTTTCTGCGGAAAAAGCAGGGATAGAGGAAGAAGACCCTAGTAAGTTTGATCAGTGGCTTGAAAAAATCCTCGGCGATACCGACGACAGAGCGCAGATCTATGTCGGCACAAAGCATATTCTCTTTACCATCGGTGAAGCGACGCTCGTCTGCCGTCTGCTGGAGGGCGAATTCCTCGACTGGCGGCGCGTTCTGCCGCAGAACCAGCCCATAAAGCTGGCAGTCAACGTTGCGAAAATGACAGATTCCATTGAGCGTGTCGGTCTTGTGATTTCGGAGAAACTAAAAAGTCCGGTTCGCTGCAAATTTGGTGAAAATACGGCGGATTTCCGTTCTGTATCTACGAT
>CAKSKO010000102.1 GCA_934465125.1 uncultured Eubacteriales bacterium | reverse complement strand
GTTATGGGATATCCTATAGATCTAAGCTATTGGATTGAACAGTTAAAGGTATGGGTTAATAGTATTCCAACGGTATAGCTTGGGAGAACCAGTTTTTACATGAGCCATTAAAATTCTTTAAAATTAGTTGCTAGTGAAGTGTAGTAATATTAAATTATAAAAAATGCCGTATGAATTTTTTATACGGCATTTTTCGTAAAATTATGCTGTTTTTTGCGTCGTTTGACGTGCTTTGGCCGATTGGGAAAAAGCGGTGTTAAGATTTGGGCTTTCTTTAAAATTTGATAGAGTACAAACATAACGGTTAAATAAACAAAAATTGAAAAATTCCCAGCGATTAAGGAGATATAAATTGATGCCAGCATGGCAAGAGGGTGGATTTGAATAGAAGAGGCAACGATTTTGGGTTCAATAATTTCACGTACAACCGAAATAATGATCCAGGAAATGAGTAAACCGATTGCTGAGAAATAGTTTCCGGAGAATAGACAGATCCCCACAAGGGGAATATAAATCGTACCAGGTCCTAAAATCGGCACAATATCAGCAATAGCTGTCAGAATACTCAAGACAAGAGGATATTTGATTCCAAAAATATAAAATACTAAAAGCGATTCTAAAAAGGTAACGAAATAGATAAACAAGTAAGAAATTGTGTATTTGCCAATTATGGAGAAACCATGCTGAGAAGCGTGATTAATCTGTGTAATCGCGTTTTCTTTTAAAATAGATTTTATGCAGTTTTTAATATATGGCATATCCTTTGAGAAAAAATATGTTGAAAAAATCATAACGATAATCATTGTAAAAATAGCTGGGATAGAGGTTAGAAAACTCAAGATTCCTTTTAGAATTGCCGTGATAACAGATACGCTGCTACTGGCAAGAGAAAGAATTTGTTGCTTATTTTGATGAATAAAGTTCGCATCAATTTTAGAGAGCGCACTGCCGATCTGATTAATAAAATCAATCAAAGGTAAGGTAATATAAGAAAGGTCCGCATTATTGAGACCCTGAATCATAAAAACTAGTTCACCAATCAGATGAGAGATGGCAAGGGATAATAATCCAAATAGAATTAAAAAAATTAAAAGAGTGGTAATGACAGAACAGAGTCCTGGTTTTAAATGACATCTCTTTTTTAAAAAATCGATCACGGGCTGTACTGCGAGCGCAAGCAAAAAACCAGTAATGAAAGGGAATGTGTATCGTAGGGTCATACTAAAAAGAATAAAAATCAAAGTATATCCTATAAAAAATATAACAATCTGTTTTAAAGGTAGAAATTTTTTTTTGCTGATCAAGTCATCACCTATTTCTTCATTAGCTCTATAACGAAGTTTCAAGAATAATAATCATTTTTTTATTATACACATTTTTCTATACCGTTTATGCAAAATAAAAGTATAAAAAATTCCGCAAAAACTTTTGCGGAATTTTTAAACCGATCAGTAAAACTGTTCATTTTCTACCAAGAAGAGTATCGACCGAAACCTCCAGAATATCTGCCAGAGCAACCAACTCAATGTCTGTTACAAATCGAATTTGACCTTCCAGCTTGGATAATCCTGATGCATTCATATCTACTCCGTTTACCTGTAGCTGCGCTAACAGTTCCTTTTGTTTCATTCCTTGTTTTTTACGAATTGCTTCTACTTGTGCGCCAACTAAATTACTGTGACCAAGGGCCTGTTTGCGTAATCTCATAATTTTACACCTCTTATTATTTCAAATTTCATGGTTATTTATTTTTTAAGTTAAGTGATTTTAATTTTCGCCTAAAAATGTCAGGAATAACCAATATAAGTATATCAAAGCGACAGAGTTTATAATTCCTAATCCGAAAATTGTGTAATATTTTGTCATATTTATCCATAACACTTCGAATTTTGATCAATTAATTATAAAATAATATTTGTTATTATTTGGAGTAGTTGTTATAATATGAAGCATACTTTTTTTAAAATAAGGGGGGAGACATCTGTGAAGCCTAAGGAAGAATTTCTTCAGGATGCTGAGGAGACATTGTCTATTATTTATGATATGATAAAAAATCTAAAACGTGTTTCTTTATCGAAATTTAGTGCAAATGATACTGTTTTTATCATTATAGATATGATAAATGGGTTTGTAAAGAAAGGTCCTCTGAGTAGCAACAGAATCTATCAAATTAACGAAAAAGTTGCCGATCTGGCGCAGAAAATGGCGGAAAAAAGGATTGAAACGCTCGTTTTTGCGGATAGTCATGCGATAGATAACCCGGAGTTTTTGTCCTATCCAGTACATTGTTTAACGGGTAGTGACGAATCAAAGTTAACAGACGAAATTGCTCGAAAAGCCAAATACACATTAATAAAAAAGAACTCCACAAACGCTTTTTTGGTGCCGGAGTTTTTAGAATGGCTAAGCCGTCATGAGGATATAAAAAACTTTATTGTGGTAGGGAATTGTACCGATATTTGTGTATTACAGTTTGTGGTTACGTTAAAAGCCTGGTTCCATCAAAATAATAAAAATGTTCTGGTAACGGTTCCGGCAGAGTTTGTGCAGACATATGACAGCGATATCCATCATGGAGATTTTTTTCATTTGACGGCACTTTATCAGATGATTTTAGGCGGTATAGAAGTTGTTTTAACAATAGAGGATGAAAAGGAGCAAGTAGATGGCCGAACAATTTTGCAATATAAAACAAAACCTAACGATGCTGACTGATTTTTATGAACTTACGATGGCTAATGGTTATTTTGAAAATGACTTTCAAAATAAAATAGCGTATTTTGACCTATTTTTTCGCAGAGTCCCAGACGGAGGGGGATTTGCCATTATGGCAGGAGTGCAGCAAATAGTCGAATACCTGGAACATATTTCTTTTTCAGAAGACGATATTGCTTATTTACAATCAAAAAAGATGTTCGACAAAAAATTTTTACAGTACCTAAAAGAATTTCACTTTTCTTGTGATGTTTGGGCAGTTCCAGAAGGAACCCCTATTTTTCCTGGGGAACCGGTTGTGACGGTAAAAGGGCCGGTGATAGAAGCGCAGTTTATCGAGACAATGCTTCTTTTAGCAATCAATCACCAAAGTTTAATTGCAACAAAAGCAAACCGGATTGTTAGAGCGGCGAAGGGCAAAACCGTTGTGGAATTTGGTGCTCGACGTGCGCAAGGATTTGACGGAGCGATTTATGGTGCAAGAGCTGCTTATATCGGTGGATGTGCTGGAACCTCATGCACCATAGCAGAGAGGGATTTTGGAATTCCTGCGATGGGAACAATGGCCCATAGCTGGATTCAGCTTTTTGATAGTGAACTAGAGGCATTTCGAGCATATGCAAGGCAGTACCCATCTGACTGTATGTTACTAGTTGATACTTATAATACCTTAAAGTCTGGTGTTGTAAATGCAATCAAGGTATTTAAGGAAGAGGTTTTGCCGCGGGGATACCGTCCTGCTGGGATTAGAATCGATAGCGGAGACATTACTTATCTTTCTAAAAAAGCAAGAGTGATGCTTGATCAGGCAGGGCTTTCAGATTGTAAAATTTGTGCATCTAACTCTTTAGATGAGCATATTATTGGTGATATGTTAGGACAAGGCGCAAAAGTAGATATGTTCGGCGTTGGGGAGCGGCTCATCACCTCCTCGTCAGAGCCGGTGTTTGGAGGCGTTTATAAATTAGTCGCCGTTGAGGAAGGAGAAAAACTGATCCCTAAAATCAAAATAAGTGAAAATGTATCGAAGATTACAACACCTGGCTTTAAAAATCTATGGCGGTTATTTGATCGGGGAACAGGGAAAGCAATCGCTGATGTTGTCACCTTGTTTGACGAAACAATAGACGATCAAAACCCGTATGAAATCTTTGATCCGGAATATATATGGAAACGTAAAATTTTAGAGAATTTTAAAGCGGTGCCGATAAGAAAGCAATTATTTTCCAAAGGGATGAAATGCTGTACTTTACCATCGATTCATAAAATTAGGGAATATTGCAAAGAACAAGTTGATTCATTGTGGGATGAGGTAACCCGTTTTGAGAATCCACACCACTATTATGTTGACTTATCTGAGAAGTTATGGGATCAAAAACAAAAGCTGATATCTCAAAATAAATACTAATGATTTGTTATTGGAGGAGTTTTATGGAGAACAAAATTATATTGAGTGCAGATAGTACCTGTGACCTTTCAGAAGAATTAAAGGAAAAATATGATGTGAATTTCTACCCATTTCATGTAATATTAGGAGAAGAACAATATAGAGACGGAGTTGATATCACCCCGGATGAAATCTATTCAATTTATAAAGAGAAGAAGATCCTTCCAAAGACTGCCGCAACCGGGGTGGGAGAGTATATAGCATATTTTAAAAAATGGACCGACCAGGGTTATAAGGTGATTCATATTAATATTGGATCGGGGCTATCTTCTTCTTATCAAAGCTGCTGTCTTGCGGCGAAGGAACTGTCTGGTAAAATCTATCCAATTGATTCCTGCAGTCTTTCTTCTGGTACAGGCCTTCTTGTTATAGAAGCGGCAAAACGGATCAAAGCGGGGATCAAAGCGGAAAAAATTCAGGAAGAGGTTAGCAAGCTGACAGAAAAAGTACAAGCTAGCTTTGTTGTTGACACCTTAGAATTTCTGCACGCTGGAGGCAGGTGCTCAAGCGTTGCAGCGCTTGGCGCAAATCTATTGCGATTAAAACCAAGTATCGAAGTAGACCATCGGGACGGAACGATGGGAGTCGGTAAAAAGTATCGAGGGGATCTTGATAAAGTGCTTTTGCAGTATGTAAATGATAAGCTAGCACCTGGAGTCAATGTCCGCGAGGGCCAAGCATTTATTACACATTCAGGAATCTCAGAAGAAAGAATTTGTTTGGTGAAAAAGGAATTGGAAAAGTTGCATCACTTTGAGAATATTTATGTAACAAGGGCCAGCTGCACTGTTTCTGCCCATTGTGGACCAAATACACTCGGTGTGATATTTATGATAAAATAACATATGATTTCTTGATATAAAAAATAACCGCTGATTTCAATCAGCGGTTATTTTTATACATTTTAAAATGACCAGATCTATAAGCCGAGTTCTGTTAAAAACAGTCATCTATCTTGGCCGCATGTTACCATTGCGGCTCAGTGCCACCTTCACAGGACTGTTGGGCAAACATAAATGTCCCTCTGCGGTGTTGCTCCGGATAGGGTTTGCAGAGCCATATAGTCTCCTATA
>CAKSKO010000101.1 GCA_934465125.1 uncultured Eubacteriales bacterium | reverse complement strand
GTCGCTAATAACAGCGATAACACGTCCCATACCATCGTTAAAATAACAGTAATTGTCTCCACAAAGTTTTCCATTGTTACAGATATGTTGTGCGCTCCCAATCTCTACGGCAAATCTTGGCCGCTCACTGAGTTGAATTCGGCAGCGGTCTAGGGTATAGCTGATGCAGGGCGTGTCCATTGTACGACCGCACGCTCTTGAGATTTCTTTTGCAAGTTGGAACTTATTGATCTTTCTTTGATCCATTCCGAGTGTTTCAATTTCTACCGACATTCTTTGAAATTTATCAACCCTACAACTGATATCCACTGGGATGATTCCCCATGATTTAAGAAGTGCGTGAATCCGTTGTGTTGCTTCTTGATGAAACGTCTCATAATTTTCAAATTCTGACGCAATATCGGATAACAGCTCCCCCATCCCTGAGAATTGTTCCCCGATGACTCCTCTAATCTCCCCCATTCTGCGTTCCGCCGCTTCTTTTGCGACAAATTCATCGTAGCACCGGTTGATAGAAGTTGTCATCTCCAAAGATTTACAGCATCTACTTAAAAATGAGGAAGAAAAATCTTTTTCATCGATTGCACCGCTATTTAATAAAGGGGCTTCAATTTCATGAAACGCTTTTATCGTATGATCGTATTCTCTTTCCCAACAAAATACTTTGAGCCCGCAGCGGTGACATGTTTCATCGATCGCTTTAGAAAAAACGCCTTTGATATTGGGCGTATTGAGTTTTAATAATTTTTTAGAGACGGATTCAACAGAATCTGATACTGCTGAAAGGGCGCGTGCAGCGAAATCTAAGCGCATAATGACAGACTTTCTGAGACCATCTGTCCGAATTTGTTCGGACGGTTTTACAAATAACTTCGACAACTGATCCGTTGCTTTTTGAGGAATCAGCATGAAGAGCAGTGTAGCCGCCATGACTTCATATACTCCTGTGATCACCGTTGTCAAATCTCCGGATTCAAACGAGACGATCGCATTTGAGAGGATAAAGGCAGCCGCTGTCCCAACTTTCCCCATCGGTGAAAACAATCCTGCCATCATACCGCCGAACGCGTATGCTCCAGATAAATAAGTAAAACTTGTTGAAGAAATACTAAATACGATTCCTGCGGCAATCCCTGAAACGCTTCCACCTGCGACTCCTGCGTATTTCGCACATAATAATACAATTAACACCGCGAAAATCCGGCCAAGCGATACTCCGCCGAGTGTCAGCGATGCGAGCGATAAAATCCCGATACAAACAGTCATCGAGATGCAGGCAAATTCCTGTTGGTCTAAGGAGCGGAGCCCTTTATTTGCAGACCAGAGGGTCAGCGTTCGAGCAAAAAAATAAGCCGCCGCTGCCGAGAGCAGCGATTCTGTCAAAACCATGACGATGGATTTACTGGTAAAGCCCATTACCGTCGTCATCGCGATTCCTGTTGCGACGGTCGGGGCGAACGCGACCAATGGAGCAAACAGCGCGCGGGTATTGATCTGCTTTAAATCATTGAGCGTCCACCGAATGGCAGCTACTGCTAAAACAGAAGCGATATATCGAATTCCACTGTGAATCGATGAAGGTAATATGTAACCGAGTACTGCACCGCCTAAAGAGGCCCAAATACTCTGATACGGAACGGCTGCTAAAAAGGCTGTTCCGAACGGCGCATAACTTCCGAGCATTGCTCCGCGCGATACAAGAATCCCCATAATAAAATAACAAAACTGCATCATGACTGATTTGATCATAGGAGAAGAAAAGATGTCCGACGTTTTCGTAGATGTGTGAATCGCTCTGCTTTTCAATATTTTCACCACCGTTATAATTTACCGGCTTGTCCCAACCAGCAAGTGATATTATACAATAAGTATTAAGTCGCCGATTGTCACAACTCGTTGTAAATTAATAGCAGTTTCTGTTGTTTTTGGAGCTTGTTGAGCGCTATTTCTCTTTTTGGCTTTCTTCGTCTTTTTCTTTAAATTTCTTTAAAAGCGCGCTTCTTTTTTGTCGAAGGAGTTCTTTTTCTATCTCTACATGAATTCCGCTTTTACAAACCCCGACGTCGTCGTGTGAAACTTCGTCGAGAATGCACGCCCCCTCTTCCCAATAAATACAAAACTCATCTTCACATTTGTTTTTTGGCATAATTTATCACTCCTAAATTAAATTTTATGTACTTAAATCAAGTATATTAATAACATTATAGCATAAAACAATCCTAATATGTACTTATATTTTTACTGTTTAAAGTATACATTAAGATTGGAGTGATTTTTTATGGCGAAAAATAAACATCTCGGTTTGATCATTGACCCCGATTTACATTATAAACTGCATTATATTGCAAAATATGAAGGTCGTTCCGCTAATGGTCAAATATTATATTTAATCCGAAGATGTATCAAAGAGTTTGAGGCACAAAATGGAGAAATTTCTTATCCGGAAAATGAAAAGTAGATGAACACAATGACAAAAAGTACTCTTAGGTATAGGAGACTAAGAGGGCTCCGAGAAGATAGGGATCTCACTCAAGAGCAAATTGCAAATTTTCTAAAGTGCGACCAATCATTATATTCAAAATATGAACGAGGTGTTCGAGATCTTCCTTTATCTCTAGCAGCCTCACTTGCGATATTTTATAAGACAAGTGTCGATTACTTGATTGGATTAACCGATGAAACAAAACCGTATCCAAGAAGAAAAGAACGCTAACATTTGTCCCTTTTTATAAAACTAATCCCCGCCCTGCTTTCTTTGCAGGGCGGGGATTTTACTATTAGTATTTTTTTCTCGGAATATAACTTGTGTGCAGGATTTCATGGGCTTTGTGGCTCCCTGGCTTCTCGAGATATTCGCCGTAGATCATCTTAATGAGCGGGCTTTCGTGCGATTTGCGAAGCGGTAAATTCTTGTCTTCTTCATAAAGCGCCTTTGCACGGTCCGCTTTCAGATTAGTAAAGTTATGAACCGACGCTGGCTGGATCGGCTGTCCGCCGCCGTTGACGCATCCGCCCGGGCAGCACATTACTTCGATAAAGTGATAATCGGCTTCGCCGTTTTTGATCTTATCTAAAATAATCGAAGCGTTCTTGAGTCCGCTCGTGACCGCAACCTTGACGTCCATCCCCGCGATATGATAAACCGTTTCTTTGATGTCGTCTGTTCCGCGGACTTCTTCATAGTCGATATCCTCAACCGATCTTCCTTCCAGCACGTCCGCAGCGGTTCTCAACGCCGCTTCCATTACGCCGCCTGTTGCGCCGAAGATCGCTCCTGCACCGGTTGAAACGCCGAGTGCCGGGTCAAAGTCTTCGTCCGGAAGAGAAGTAAAATCGATATGCGCTAAATTGATCAAACGAGCAAGCTCTCTTGTTGTTAATGCAAAATCAGTATCCGGAACTCCTGCTGCGTCTTGATCGTCTCTTTGGATTTCAAATTTCTTTGCCGTACATGGCATAATGCTGACAACAACAATGTCTTTCGGATCGATCCCGTTTTTCTCTGCGTACCAGGTCTTTAAGATAGCGCCGGTCATCTGCTGCGGAGATTTACAGCTCGAAAGGTTCGGCAGCAACTCCGGATAGTAATGTTCGCAGAATTTAATCCATCCTGGAGAGCAAGAGGTAATCAGCGGTAAAACTCCGCCGTTTTTCACACGATCTAAAAACTCAGTTGCTTCTTCCATGATTGTAAGATCCGCACCAAAATCGGTATCGAATACTTTGGCAAATCCCAAACGGCGAAGCGCTGCGACCATTTTGCCTTTGACGTTTGTTCCAACCGGAAGCCCGAAGCATTCTCCAAGCGTTGCGCGGATTGCCGGCGCAGTATGTACGACTACATGTTTTGTCGGATCAGAAAGAACTTTCATCACTTCTTTTGTCTGATCGCGTTCTGTTAAAGCGCCTGTTGGACAGTTCGCAATACATTGTCCGCAGGAAATGCAGGCAACATCGCCGAGTTCTTTTTCAAACGCACATCCGATATGCGTATCGAATCCTCTTCCATTTGGTCCGATAACCGCAACTCTCTGCTGCTCGCAAACTGCAACGCAGCGTCTGCACAAAATGCATTTGTCGTTATCGCGCACCAAATGTAATGTGCTCTCATCTTTTTCATAGTGAGGATTCTCACCGTCGAAGTTCGCAGGATTCTCCACTCCAAAATCATTACAGAGTGTTTGCAGCTCACACGATCCGCTGCGTACGCAAGATAAGCAGCTTCTGTTATGAGTAGAAAGAATCAATTCAAGCGTCGTCTTTCTCGAGTTTCTTACCTTCTCTGTATTTGTAAACACTTCCATTCCTTCGTTGACCGGATAAACACACGACGCTACCAAAGATCTTGCACCCTTCACTTCAACAACACAAATACGGCATGCGCCGATTTCATTGATTTCTTTTAAATAGCATAACGTGGGGATATTGATCCCCGCAATTCTCGCCGCTTCAAGAATGGTCGATCCTGCCGGAACAGAAAGCGGCATTCCGTTGATTTTGATATTTACCATTTCCATCTGAAACATCCCCCTTCCTTATTCTTTTACAATTGCAATAAACTTACATTTTTCCATGCAAGCGCCGCACTTAATACATTTGCTCTGATCAATTACATGCGGGTTTTTAACAGTACCGGAGATCGCTCCAACAGGACAAACTCTCGAACAAGCTGTACAGCCTCTGCACTTGTCTTCCAACACCTTATACTGTAACAATGATTTACAAACTCCAGCAGGACATTTATGATCTTTTACATGTGCTTCATACTCATCTCTAAAGAAATGAAGAGTTGAAAGAACTGGATTCGGAGCTGTTTGCCCCAATCCACAAAGCGCGTTCTGTTTGATATAATGACAAAGCTCTTCGAGCTTGTCGAGGTCTTCCATTGTCCCCTCGCCCTTTGTAATCTTTTCTAAGATCTCTAAAAGACGTTTTGTTCCAACTCGACAAGGAGTACATTTTCCGCAAGATTCATCCACTGTAAACTCAAGGAAAAATTTTGCGATATCGACCATACAGGTTGTCTCGTCCATAACAATCAATCCGCCGGAACCCATCATTGATCCAATTGCGATTAAGTTATCGTAATCGATCGGAATATCGATATGTTCTGCCGGGATACATCCGCCGGAAGGTCCGCCTGTCTGCGCTGCCTTGAATTTCTTTCCGTTTGGTACTCCGCCGCCGATCTCTTCTACGATTTCACGAAGTGTTGTTCCCATTGGAACCTCAACAAGACCGGTATGTTCGATTTTT
>CAKSKO010000100.1 GCA_934465125.1 uncultured Eubacteriales bacterium | reverse complement strand
GCTCAGAAATAACCTGGTCTATTTCTGGGAAGTTTTTTTTTGCTTTTCGGTAAGAACGCCTAAATAATAACGAAAAAAAGCCTGCTTTTATTTTGCCCCAAAATCGGGAGTCTTTTCTATCATCTTCTAACTTATAGTAGGTCATAACAACAGATACCGCAGCAGCAAAGTCAAGGTTCTTCTCCCCACCTTTACAGAAAAAACATTTTTTAAACGGGTTACATACACAGTGACCATCTGTAAAACCAGAACATTGCTCTTGCAGAGATAAAGAAAGTATGGAAAGAAACGTACAATCATAACTAAGGGTAAATCTTGCAATGATACCAAAACGTTTCCCCAAACGTTTACATAAGCTACAATAAACACTTCGGTACCGGTCATATTCTTTGATTCGCAATTCCGGTCTATACGGTTTTATATAACCAAACAAAGTATAACCATCTTTCTGATTCAAGATATAATTATTCTACTATATTTCCAACTTCCGTTAATTAACAATATGTGAATTTTCGGTCGTTACTTTCTAAAAGCACCGACCGATTTTTCACAATTCAAAATAAAAATTTTTATCTATAGAGTTTATCAACAATATTAATCTATACTTCAAGCAAGCATACGATTCTTACAATAACTTTCTCAAATATTTTCCAGTATAAGATTCCTCTACTCTAACAATTTCTTCGGGTGTTCCCTTTGCAACAATATATCCGCCCTTTTGACCACCTTCCGGACCTAAATCAATGATATAATCCGCTGTCTTGATTAAATCAAGATTGTGTTCAATAACAACAACAGAGTTCCCCGAATCCACAAGTTTCTGCAAAACTTCAATCAGCTTATGCACATCAGCGATATGAAGGCCAGTGGTCGGTTCATCTAAAATATAGATGGTCTTGCCTGTGGATCGTTTTGATAATTCTGTCGCAAGCTTCACTCTTTGTGCTTCTCCTCCGGAGAGAGTTGTTGCCGGTTGACCGATTTTAATATACCCTAAACCTACATCATATAACGTTTGAAGCTTCCTTGTGATCTTTGGGATATTTGAAAAGAACGATAGCCCTTCCTCTACTGTCATCTCCAGAACATCGTAGATCGTCTTATCTTTATATTTGATCTCCAGTGTCTCACGATTATAGCGTTTTCCCTTACACACTTCACACGGGACATAAATGTCTGGAAGAAAATGCATCTCAATTTTAATAATTCCATCGCCGCTGCAGGCTTCACATCTGCCACCTTTGACATTAAAGGAAAATCGTCCGCTCGAGAAACCGCGCACCTTTGCCTCCTGTGTCGAAGCAAATAACTCTCTGATATCGGTAAATACACCCGTATATGTCGCGGGGTTCGACCGCGGCGTCCGACCGATCGGAGACTGGTTAATATCGATCACCTTGTCAAGATGCTCGAGTCCCAGTATTTCACGATGAAGCCCCGGTTTTGTTTTCGCTCCGTTCAGCTCAGACGCTAAATGTTTATAAAGAATCTCATTGATCAAAGAAGATTTTCCCGAACCGGAAACTCCTGTAATACAAACAAGCTTTCCCAAAGGAATTGTTGCATTAATATTTTTTAAATTATTCTGCTTTGCTCCAACAATTCTAAGACTTTTTCCGTTTCCCTTTCGGCGCGTTTGAGGCACTTCTACCTTCTTTGTTCCGCTTAAATATTGCCCTGTAATCGAATCAGGACAAGCTTTGATCTGTTCAACCGTTCCGCTGCAGACAACACGCCCGCCGTGTACACCAGCGCCAGGACCAATATCAACGATATAATCCGCCGCATACATCGTATCTTCATCATGCTCCACAATAATCACTGTATTTCCCAAATCACGAAGATGTTTCAGCGTTGCCAAAAGCTTATCATTATCCCTCTGATGCAACCCAATGCTCGGCTCATCGAGAATATAAAGAACCCCCATCAAAGAAGACCCAATCTGCGTTGCCAAACGAATTCTCTGACTCTCCCCGCCTGAAAGGGAACCTGATGCACGCGAAAGTGTTAAATATCCCAATCCGACACTCTTCAAAAAACCTAAGCGCTCACATATCTCTTTTAAAATGGAATCCGCAATCATATTTTCCCGTTCTGTAAGTTCTAAACTCTCGATGAATAGCAGCGCATCCGATACAGATTTTTCGCAAAAATCGCTGATATTAATTCCTCCGACTGTTACCGATAAGCTTTCCTTCGAAAGCCTTTTTCCGGAACATTCATCACAAGGAATCGCACTCATATAAGATTCAATCTCTTCTTTGATCCAATTGCTCTGCGTCTCTCGAAAACGGCGTTCAAGATTGTTGATGATTCCCTCAAACGCACTATGATATACATGGTTTCCATTCTCATGTTCTCTGACAAGCTTTAATTTTTCTCCATTGGTTCCATAAAGAATAATATTGATAATCTCTTTCGGTAAATCTTTTACCGGCGTATCCAAAGAAAAGTGATACTTCTTTGAAAGTGCTTCAAAATACATCGATGCAATTGAATTACCCTCCATCGCCCATCCGCTCGCTTTGATACCGCCTTGGTTTACGGATAAATTTTTGTTCGGTAAAATTAAATCTGGATCTACCTCCATGAAAACACCAAGACCTGTACATTTTTTGCAGGCCCCGAATGGATTATTAAATGAAAACATCCGCGGTGATAGTTCTTCTATGCTGATTCCATGTTCCGGACAAGCATAGTTCTGAGAGAATGTAATATCCTCCCCGTCAACAATGCTGATAACAGTCAATCCGCCCGACAAAGAAGACGCTGTTTCAATAGAATCCGATAATCTTGACCGAATCGACGGACGAATAATAAGCCTGTCGACAACAATTTCAATCGTATGCTTTTTATTCTTTTCTAGCTTAATTTCTTCCGACAGATCATAAATGATCCCATCCACCCGCACGCGGACATATCCACTCTTGCGCGCGGCGTCGAACTCCTTGACATGCTGTCCTTTTCTTGCTTTTACAACGGGCGCCAGTATCAGAATCTTCGTGTTGTCTTCAAGCTTCATGACACGGTCAACGATCTGATCGATCGTCTGCTGTTTAATCTCTCTCCCGCAAACAGGACAATGCAGAATTCCAATTCTTGCATATAACAAACGCAGATAATCGTAAATTTCTGTTACTGTTCCAACTGTTGAGCGCGGATTTTTAGACGTTGTTTTTTGATCGATTGAAATCGCCGGCGATAACCCTTCGATTTAATCGACGTCGGGTTTTTCCATTTGCCCTAAAAACTGCGTTGCATAATATGATAACGACTCTACATAACGCCGTTGCCCTTCTGCATAAATCGTATCAAAAGCAAGAGAGGACTTCCCTGAACCGGAAAGCCCTGTTAGCACAACTAATTTGTCTCGCGGAATCTCTACATCTACGTTTTTTAAATTATGCTCTCTAGCGCCTTTTACAAAAATATTTTTTATCGACAAGTTAAGACCTCCATTGATTTGCCTTCACTTAACTTCTTTATTTTATCTCTGAGCTGCGCCGCATACTCAAACTCCAAAAGTTTTGCCGCCGCTTTCATTTCTTTTGTCAACTCGGCAATCATTTTGTCACGCTCTGATTTTGTCAGCCGCTTAGAAGATTTCTTCTCTTCACTTTGTGCGTGACTAGAAATTTCTAAGACATCCGAAACCTTTTTAACAATTGTCTTTGGAATAATATGATGTTCCTCGTTATACTTCATCTGAATCGAGCGGCGACGCTCTGTTTCTCTGATCGCGCGTTCCATCGATGGCGTCACCTGGTCAGCATACATGATAACTTGTCCTTCGGCATTCCTCGCTGCTCTGCCTATCGTTTGGATTAGCGAGCGCTCGGAGCGCAAAAACCCTTCTTTATCTGCATCTAAAATCGCCACCAAGGAGACTTCCGGAATATCGAGTCCTTCCCTTAACAAATTGATCCCAACCAATACATCGAACTCTCCTAATCGAAGATCCCTAATAATTTCCATCCGTTCAACCGTATCGACATCATAATGCATATATCGTACACGAATTGAAACTCCTTCGAAATAAGCGGTTAGGTCTTCCGCCATCCTCTTTGTCAGTGTTGTAACAAGAACACGGTTTCCTTTTTCAACCCTTAAATTAATTTCCGAAACAAGATCATCAATCTGTCCTTCTGTCGGTTTGACGATAATTTCAGGATCGATTAAACCTGTCGGCCGAATCACCTGCTCAACAATCTGAACACTTTTCTCTTTTTCAAAATCGCCAGGAGTTGCACTGACGAAGATAACTTGGTTAATCCTTTTATAAAATTCATCATAATTTAGTGGACGATTGTCATACGCCGACGGCAATCGGAACCCATATTCAATTAGGTTTTCTTTGCGTGCTCTGTCACCTGCATACATCCCCTTAACCTGCGGCAATGTCACATGGGATTCATCCACAAATAAAAGATAATCCTTCGGAAAATAATCAAGAAGCGTAAACGGAGAACTACCCGCAGAACGTCCGGCCATAATTCTCGAATAATTTTCGATTCCCTTACAAAACCCAATTTCCTCTAGCATCTCAATATCATATCTTGTTCTCTGCTCGATCCGCTGCGCTTCTAAAAGTTTTCCATTTTTTCGAAAATAAGTTAACCGCTGTTCGAGCTCTTCTTCAATCTGATGGACTGCCTGCTTCATTTTCTCCGGTGGTACAATATAATGAGACGCAGGATAAATTGCAACATGCTTCAAAAGTGCTTTGATTTCCCCTGTAATGGGATCAATTTCACTCAAACGGTCAATTTCATCTCCAAAAAATTCAACCCGGATGATAGCATCGCTCGACTGCGCCGGAAAAATCTCAACAACGTCACCTCTGACTCGAAATTTGTTTCTGATAAAATTTACATCGTTGCGCTCATATTGAAGATCAACGAGTTTTTTCAACAGCTCGTCCCGGCTTTTCTGCATCCCCGGACGCAAGGAAATCACCATTGTACGATAGTCGATAGGGTTTCCCAAACTGTAGATGCAAGACACACTTGAAACAATGATAACATCCCTGCGCTCTGATAAGGAAGACGTTGCAGAATGACGCAGCTTATCGATTTCATCGTTAATTGCGGAATCTTTTTCGATATACGTATCGGTATGCGCGATATATGCTTCCGGCTGATAATAATCATAATACGACACAAAATACTCCACGGCGTTGTCAGGAAAGAATTCCCGAAACTCCGAGCAAAGCTGCGCCGCCAGCGTTTTATTATGCGCCAACACAAGTGTCGGTTTATTTACTTTCGCAATGATATTCGCCATTGTAAACGTTTTACCTGATCCCGTTACACCCAAGAGAGTTTGTTCCTTATATC
>CAKSKO010000099.1 GCA_934465125.1 uncultured Eubacteriales bacterium | reverse complement strand
CAAAAAAAGTTGTTATGATTTTTCCAAAGGAGTGTAAGAATGATAAACGATGTTGAAAAAGTATTATTGAGTGAAGAAGAGATTAAATCGGTAGTCAAGAGATTAGGAGAGCAAATCAGCGAAGACTATAAAGACAAAAATTTGCTGATGATCAGTGTGCTGAAAGGCTCTATTGTTTTTATGGCCGATTTGATGAGAGAGATTAATATCCACTGTAGGATTGACTTTATGGCGGTCTCCAGCTATTCAGGGGGACTTCGCAGCAGCGGAGTTGCAAAAATTATAAAGGATCTGGATATGTCTGTCGAAGGATATGATGTGTTAGTCGTTGAGGACATTCTCGACAGCGGGATTACCTTAAGCTACATACTCGAACTTTTGGCTTCCAGAAATCCATCGAGTATTAAAATTTGTACACTTCTCGATAAACCTGAAAGAAGAAAGACCGGGATTAGCGCAGATTATGTAGGCAGCAGGATTCCGGACGAATTTGTAATAGGATATGGGTTGGATTACGATGAAAGATACCGTAATCTTCCATTTGTAGGGGTGCTCAAAGAGAGTGTTTACAGCGACTAATAGACACATTTATCCTATGTATAGAAATGTAATCAAGGAGGAGCATGGAGATTGGATAATAAAAAAACTTGGAGAAGCTTGTTATTCTACTTAGGAATTCCGATCCTGATTATTTTAATTATTGCCGCTGTTTGGAATACAGGACCTAAAAAAACATATAATTACTCTGAGATTGTCGGATATTTCCGGAATCAGCAGGTTACTGAGTATAGTATGAACTTGGGCACCGGGGAAATGAAATTGAAACTCAAAGACGGTACGTCCGAGATTGATTATACAGCGCCGAGCGTCAGCTTGATGTATAATGATATCAAGGACTATGTTGACGAGTACAATGAAAATAATCCGGATTCTCCTATGACGTATGATCTCATAAAGGCTGCAGATACCTCTTGGATTTCCAATATGCTTCCGACCTTGATTTTACTTGTACTAATGGGTCTGTTCTGGTGGTTCTTAATGCGGCGCCTTTCTTCTGGAATGGGGGACGGTGCAAAACAAATGAACTTTGGTAAGGCAAAAATCAAAAATATGGCGGATGAAAAACGCAAAACTACGTTTGCAGACGTCGCCGGTGCAGATGAAGAAAAAGAAGAGCTTTATGAAATAGTCGAATTTTTAAAGAACCCTAAAAAATATAATGAGTTAGGAGCGCGTATTCCAAAAGGCGTATTGTTAGTAGGCCCTCCGGGGACAGGTAAAACACTTTTGGCGCGTGCGGTTGCAGGTGAAGCGGGAGTACCATTTTTCTCAATCTCGGGATCTGATTTTGTGGAGATGTTTGTCGGTGTGGGTGCGTCGAGAGTGAGAGACCTGTTTGACCAGGCGAAAAAGAACTCCCCTTGCATCATCTTTATTGATGAAATTGACGCGGTAGGTCGTCAGCGCGGCGCAGGGCTTGGTGGCGGACACGACGAACGAGAGCAGACGCTTAACCAGTTGCTAGTTGAGATGGATGGATTTGGTGCGAATGAGGGTGTTATTATGATTGCGGCGACGAACCGCCCTGACATCTTAGATCCTGCTTTGATGCGTCCGGGTCGTTTTGACCGCCAGGTAATCGTCGGATATCCAGATATTAAAGGAAGAGAAGAAATTTTAAAAGTTCATTCGAAGGGTAAGCCATTGGCGCCAGACGTTGATTTAAAAACAATTGCAAAATCAACAGCAGGGTTTACCGGTGCAGATCTTGAAAATTTAATCAATGAGGCAGCGCTGTTGGCAGCGCGCAAAAGTTCAAGGGCGATTACGATGGATGAAATCCAGGAAGCGACGATTAAGGTAGTTGTTGGCGCAGAGAAGAAATCCCGTGTGATGAGTGAAAAAGAAAAGCGAATCACCGCTTATCACGAGAGTGGGCACGCAATCGCTACGTATTATTGTCCGACCCAGGATCCTGTTCACCAGATCTCAATCATTCCAAGAGGGATGGCGGGAGGATATACAATGTCGCTCCCTGCTGAGGATCGCTCATACCGTTCTAGAAAAGAGATGGATGAAGATATCGTCGTGTTGCTTGGAGGACGTGTAGCGGAAGCTCTGATTCTGGGAGATATCTCAACAGGTGCATCAAACGATATTGAGCGAGCGACAAAAACAGCACATGCCATGGTAACGAAATACGGCATGAGCGATCAGTTAGGTCCGATTGCTTATGGGTCTGATAACAACGAAGTTTTCATCGGTAGAGATATGGGGCATATTAAAAATTATTCTGAAAAAACGGCGGCGGAAATTGACGAAGAAGTACGCTCTATTATCAGAACAGGCTACCAAACAACTGAGGAAATTCTCAAGAACCATATGGATCAACTTAACATACTGGCCGAGTATCTTTGCTTGAATGAAAAAGTAAGCGGAGAAGAATTTGTAGAGATTATGGAAGGAAAATTAAAAGTAGAAGATTCCCAAAATGCTGCAGAACAGACAAAACAAGAATAAAAATAACGTATTAAGAAAGGGGAGTGCCAAAGCGCTTCCCTTTTTAAGAGGATAAAGAGGCGTCAGAAGATATGAGAAAAAATGCAACACGGATTTTATTTGGAACAGTTTTTTTAGGAATTGCCTTACTATTGCTAGGGAATGTTGTGGGATGGTGGAGTATCACAAACTTTAGCGGTTGGTGGACGATCTTTATCATTGTTCCGGGATTGGCCGGCATCATTAGTTATGGTTTGTCGCTCTGGTCCATCTTGCTTGTTTCATTTGGAGTTTGGTTACTTGCGGATGCACAAGGATGGATTAGTGGATTTTCTACAGAAATATTTATCATTCTGCTGCTTGTCATTTCTGGAATGTGGCTTCTTTTTGGTAATTTCAGAAAATGTCGTGTACATAGAAATCAAATGGAGTTTGTTCAAAATACGGAATTTGATGACAGTGATTTTATTACACGTACTACGATATTTGGCGGAGTGGACACGAGAAGCGATTCACAAAATGTATGCGGCGGGACCTTGACCGCGATCTTTGGAGGAGTCGACCTTGATTTACGTTCAGCTAAGATCACAAATAATGCTGTTTTTGAGATAACATCTATTTTTGGAGGGGTAACGATTTTACTACCGCCGAATTGCCGTGTACAAACAGATGGAGTTCCGATTTTTGGAGGTGTGGATGGCAAAGTGCGTGAATCAAGCGACCCAAGCTTACCGCTTGTAATTATTAAATATGTTGCGGTTTTCGGTGGGATTGATTTGAAATAACGGTTTTAGGATAAATTTTACTTTGATAAATAAATTGTTCAAGGTTATAGTAGTTGTAAAATGAAAACAAATGGAGGAATAGGATGAAAAAGAAGTCTACTGCTTATGGAAATGATAGTATTTCTTCACTAAAAGGTGCAGACAGGGTTCGCAAACGTCCTGCCGTAATTTTTGGCTCTGATGGAATTGAAGGATGCCAGCATTCCATTTTTGAGATATTATCGAATTCAATTGATGAAGCACGTGAAGGGTATGGGAAGCAGATTATCATTACACGTTTCCAGGACCATTCAATCGAGATTGAAGATCATGGAAGAGGAATCCCTGTTGATTTTAACAACAATGAACAGCGCTTTAACTGGGAATTGGTGTTTTGCGAGCTGTATGCTGGGGGAAAATATAACAATAACGAAGCAGAAAGCTATGAGTATTCATTAGGCCTCAACGGTCTTGGTCTTTGCTCAACGCAATATGCTTCCGAATATATGAATGTCGATATTAGGAGGGATGGCTTTCGCTATACCCTCCAATTTGAGCGCGGAGAAAATATTGGAGGGCTAAAAAAAGAACCATATCGCAAGAACGATACCGGGACAAAAATCCGTTGGAAACCGGACTTACAGGTTTTTACAGATATTGATGTTTCTTCAGATTATTTTGTTGATATGATCAAACGACAGGCGATTGTTAACGCAGGGGTTCGGTTTATCTTTCAAAATCAAGTTGGAAAAAATTTTGAAACGACCGAATTTTATTATGAAAATGGTATTATAGATCATGTAAAAGAGATGGCGGGCGAAGACGGTTTAACGCCGGTTCAGTTTTGGAAGTCGGAGAAAAAGGTGCGTGACCGCGAGGATAAACCGGAATATAAAGTAAAAATCAACGTTGCGGTAACGTTTTCAAACAAAATCCATGCATCGGAATATTACCATAATTCGAGTTGGTTGGAATACGGCGGCGCACCAGAAAAAGCGGTGAAAAATGCATTTGTTTATCAAATCGATTCTTATTTAAAGCAGACAGGAAAGTATACGAAGAATGAGAGCAAAATTAGTTTTATAGATGTAGAAGACTGCCTTTTAATTGTCATTTCGTCATTTTCAAGTGTCACATCTTATGAGAATCAGACAAAAAAAGCAATTACCAACAAGGGGATTCAAGATGCAATGGTGGAGTTACTACGGCATCAGCTGGAAATCTATTTTATTGAAAATCCCATGGATGCCGACAAAATCGCAGCGCAAGTCTTAATCAATAAGAGAAGCCGCGAGGATGCGGAAAAAACAAGGCTAAATTTAAAGAAAAAGCTTACCAGCAATATGGATATTACAAGCCGAGTTGCGAAGTTTGTAGATTGCAGAAGCAAGAACAAAGAAGAACGAGAATTGTTTATTGTGGAGGGAGATTCCGCGCTGGGAGCATGTAAACAGGCGCGCGACCCCGATTTTCAGGCGATTATCCCGATTCGCGGAAAGATTTTAAATTGTCTGAAGGCGGATTACAGTAAAATCTTCAAAAATGATATCATTACCGACTTAATTAAAGTGCTTGGCTGTGGTGTTGAAGTGAAATCAAAGGCTAATAAAGAACTTTCTTCGTTTGACCTAGATTCGTTAAGATGGAATAAGGTGATTCTTTGTACAGATGCTGACGTTGACGGATTTCAAATTCGCACTCTTTTGCTTACGATGATCTATAAACCGACTCCCACACTGATAGAGCAGGGAAAGGTATTCATTGCAGAGTCGCCTCTTTATGAGATTAATACAAAAGAGAATACTTATTTTGCCTATACAGAAAGTGAAAAAGAATTATTTCTTCATAAAATTGGGCAAGAGAAATATACGATTCAGCGCTCCAAAGGGTTAGGTGAAAACGAACCGGATATGATGAATTTAACGACGATGAATCCATCGACACGAAGGCTTATTAAGGTGATACCGACGGATGTTGCAAAAACAGCTGAGATTTTCGATATTTTGCTCGGAGATAATTTATCTGGCCGCAAAGAATATATCATCGAAAACGGACATCTCTACCTTGATGTTGCGGATGTCAGCTAG
>CAKSKO010000098.1 GCA_934465125.1 uncultured Eubacteriales bacterium | reverse complement strand
GACAAAATGCGATTAGTGAATGCTCTGATTGCATGCGTATCACCTGGATAATATCTGCTCTTGTTTCACAGTATTTCGGCGTGACGTCATACCCAAACAGTTCAAACAATGCTGCAGCAAAAATCGCTGTTTTAAGCGCTTCCCCTGTCGCATGAGGTGCATGAAATGCTCCCAGAAACAATTCTCGGTTTTGCCCAAGCGTTGCTCCGATTTCCCGGCCGGTTCCCGGCGTTGTCAGACGATAGGAACATTTTTCAACAAGATCTTTTCTTCCTGCGATATATCCCCCCGTCGGCGCAATTCCTCCTCCTGGGTTCTTGATAAGCGATCCAGCCATCAAATCTGCCCCGCATGCCGTCGGCTCTACTGTTTCTACAAACTCTCCATAACAATTATCGACCATAACAATACAGTTTGGCGCTTTTCTTTTTACAATCGATGCTACCTTTTCAATCTCTGAAATAAATAATGACGGGCGAAAAGTATATCCCCTCGATCGCTGCAAATAAACCATATTAATTTGATCTGTGACATGTTTTTCTATTTCGTCGTAATCAAGTGTTCCATCTTTCTTGAGTGCAACTTCCTTATATTCAATCCCAAATTCCTTTAAAGAACCAGATTTTTCTCCTTGTATCCCAAAGACTCCTCGAATGGTATCATACGGAAGACCGGTTACACTTAGTACTGTATCACCTGGACGAAGCACCCCAAATAGAGCAACCGTCAACGCGTGGGTCCCGCTGACAAACTGATGGCGCACCAGCGCGTCTTCTGCTCCAAACGCATAGGCATAAACTTCATCGAGTGCGTCACGGCCTCTGTCTGCGTACCCATATCCTGTTGATGAAACAAAATGGCTCTCGCTAACTCTTGCCTTTGAAAATGCTTTGAGCATTTTTTGCTGGCAATATTCCGTCGTTTGGTCTACCCTCCGAAACGCTTCTCCTACTCGTTTCATCGCTTCTTCTGCTGCTTTCTTGATTTTATTATCAATTTCAAATAATTCTTGTTCCATGTATCCTCCATTATGTTGTCTTATGATAACTCGCTCCATTCTCCACAATTATCAAATCCTATCTTCTGATAAAAATATTGATTTTTATTTTCATCTCGAAAAAGGTATATTGTTTTGTTTTCTTTCTCAAGTGCTCTTAAAAGATAGGTAACAACTGCTGTTGCATATCCCTTGTTTTGAAATGGTTCTTTTGTTGCAACCGCTCCTAAAATCGCCGTTTTTTCTGTTTCAAAAATGCTCATTGCACAGCTTACTAACTCTTTCTCTCTATAAATTCCCGCTGTTCTTGCATAGCGATGTCGAATTCTGTGTGAAAAATCCACATAGATCTGCTGATATGCTTCCTGACTCCAATTCGTTTTTTCCGTCCGAAAGGCAAGCGTTATCAGATCCTCTAATCGTGGAGATGTAACTAACAAATTCTGCTCGGATCGTATCAGTTTTTTGAGTTTCATGATTTTTCCTGTAAACTCTCTTTTCTGGCAAAAATAACGCCCGTATTCTCTTCTGCAAGAAATTTTTTGAATTCCTAGAGCCATCAAAAAATGATCGATTTCTTCAAAATCCGCACAATTTTCTGCTGCAACAACAGCCGCCCAACCAAATCGTGAAACAGCGGCTGTTGTTTTCCCCTTATCATTTGTTTGGATCCAAAATTCAATTTCCTTGTAAGAGTTTCCATAGCAATAAAATAGTGATAAAATCTTACAGAAAAACGGTTCATCGCAGCAAAAAGACAAAAACTCTTTTTCCCTTTCTTTTGTAAGAAGATAAATCATCTTCCTTCTCCGAATGCGATTCTCTTTGCCGATTCCGAAATAATTCGCTTGAATGATTCAAGATCATTCTGTGAAATCATTCCAAGTTGCGAATGAAGATATCTGCATGGTAGTGAAAGTGCCGCTACACGTACTCCCTTTCTGCTAACTTGAATTGCGCCGGCATCATTTCCCCCGGCTACTGCTTTTTTCACCTGCAAACAAGCTCCTATATCTTTCGAAACATCCTTGATCAAATCATAATATTTTTTATCATAAATTGCATGCTTATCCATAAAGGAAAGTACCGCTCCCCGGCCAACACCGCAAACCTGTTTATCCTCCTGGTTTGATGGGATATCGGCTGCTGTTGTCGCTTCGACCACAATCGCCGCTTCGGGGGCAATCTGGTAAGTCGCTGTCGTCGCTCCACGCAAACCAATCTCTTCCTGAACAACAAACGAGAAATACATATCGACAGGAAGCTCTGATTTGATCATCTCAATTAAAACAAGACATCCCGCGCGGTCATCGATTGCTTTAGCTTTGATGATTTCATTATTAATATCAAAAATAGAATCAAAACAAATGTCATCACCGAGGTTTACAGCACTTTTCGCCTCCTTTTTATCTTTCGCCCCGATATCGATTACAAGCTGATCGATCGGTACTGTTTTGTTTCGTTCTTCCGACTGCAAAAGGTGGATAGGCTTTGTGCCGATAATGCCAAAGAGGCCTCTTTCTCCAATTGTTACGCTTCTTCCGGGGAGGACTCTTTGATCGATCCCGCCAACTGTTTCAAATTTTAAAAACCCCGATTCTGTAATCCCTGTAACGATTAATCCCACTTCATCCATGTGAGCCGACAATAACAATTTTGTTTTGGGGCGCTGTCTCCCTTTTTTGAATACAAGTAAATTTCCCATCGCATCAACCCGGCATTCTTCTGCATTTCCTTTTATCTCTTCCAAGATAATTTCACGAATTGCGTCTTCCCATCCTGAAACGCCGCGGGCGTTACACAACCGTTCTAATAACTTTAGATCAGTCAATCATCCCACCTCCGTTTTCTACATAAAGAGAAAGCAGTCTAGCCGTTGTTTCGATGTCTCCCAAATCAACTACCTCAACCGGGGTATGCATGTTCCGTTCTGGTATCGAAACCAACCCCGACGGGATTCCAGATCGGGAAACAGAAACCTTATCGGCGTTTGTTCCGGTTTTTCCACCCATCACTTCAGTCTGATAAGAAAGTCCATGTTTTTCAGCCAGTGTAAATAGTTTTTTCGTCACCCTACTAGAAAGAGACGGTGCAACCCCGATCATCGGTCCTTTTGACAACTCTCCTGATTTCTCTGAGGGAACCGACGGCTGACTAGCAAAGCTTACATCCACTACAACCGCCTCATCAGGATTCAATGCATAAGATGCAGTCGCAGCGCCCAGCGCACTTGTTTCTTCCTGAACGCTCAATACAATACTTAGCTTACAAGACAAATTTTTATGGGATAATAGTTCTGCACAGCGCACTAAAACCGCAGCGCCGGCTCTGTTATCGAGTGCTGGCGCTGCGATTCTGTTTCCTAAAAGTTGCTTTGGTTTCTCCGCAAATAAAACACGGTCGCCTCTTGCTACCAATGTTTCCGCTTGCTTCTGTGAAAGCCCAACATCGATCGAAAATTCTTCGATCGACGGAAGCTTCTCTTCCTCTCCCTTTGATAAATGAGGTGGTAAGCATGAGACAATCCCCAATAACTCCTCTTTCGCGCAAACCTTCATTACCGCTCCGGGAAGCACTCTGCGATCAATACCACCGCATGCGGCAACCTTTAAAAATCCGTGTTCATCGATATCAGTAACAATCAAACCGATCTGATCGATATGTGCATCGAGCATGATATGCTTTTCTGCTGTGAGATTTCCCATTTGAGCAATCAGCGTACCATTTTGATCAATTTCTACATCAGCGTATTGTTTTAATCTATCAGAAAGCAGCTTTGAGACAGACCCCTCAGATCCAGACACTCCATTAGCTGCACAAAGTTTAAAAATGAACTCTTTCAATCAAAACTCCTCTCTTTCTGTTTATTAAAAGTTTTTCTTTATGATCCTTTCAATATGGATCAGATGTAATCCATTAGAGTTTTCGAACCAGTTCCTTAAAGTGATTTCCCCTAGCGGCAAAGTTGGGATATAAATCAAAGCTCGCGCAAGCCGGAGACATTGAAACAATATCTCCCTTCTCTGCATTTTGATACGCCGCGTTCACGGCCTCTTCCATCGAAGAAACACGAATAATCTTAGGATTCCCTTCAAAATAAGCAGACGATTTTTTAACAGCTTCTTCAATTTTATCAGCAGTATTCCCTAATAAAATCAATAGTTTTACCTTATCTACAATAATAGGACCCAGCTCATCAAACGGAATTTTTTTGTCGTATCCTCCTGCGATAATAATGATTTTTTGATCATAAAGTGACAATGTCCCCGACGCTGTTCTAGTAGGGCTTGATGCAATCGAATCATTGTAATAACGGACTCCGTTCACTTCTCTTACAAATTCAGAACGGTGTTCTACTCCACCGAATGTTTTCGCAACATCACGCATCTGTTCCGGCGTCACATATCCCCATACTGCGCAAATAGCCGCCAAATAGTTTTCAACATTATGATTACCTGGAATCCGGATATCTGACTTTTTCATTAATTCTGTTGTCGTTCCATTCCATGACATAAAAATAGTTCCGTCTTCGGAAACCCACGCACCACGCTGACATCTTTTTTGTCTACTGAACAAAAATACATCGCCTCTTACCGTATTTGCAAACCCTTTTGTAATTTCATTGTCTAAATTAAGAACAGTTCTGGAAAATGCATTTTGATGAAGCAAAATATTTTTTTTCGCATCAATATATTCCGCCATATCTTTGTGTATATCTAAGTGATTGGGCGCTAAATTTGTTACAACCGCAACATCGGGACTTTCACGCATCGAAATCAGCTGAAAGCTTGACAATTCTACTACCGCAACATCGTCGAATTTTACCTGCTCAATAATCGGTAAAAGAGGCCGCCCAATATTTCCACCCAGATGTACCGTTCTCCCTGAAGCCTTGAGCATCTCTGAAATAATTGTGGTGGTGGTTGTTTTCCCATCACTCCCAGTCACTGCAAAAATTTCACATGGACACAAATCAAAAAATAGCTCCATCTCAGAAGTCACTACAACTCCATTTTCCCTAGCAGCAGTTAGTTCCGGTAAATAAAATTTCATTCCCGGTGTACGAAAAACAATATCCATTTCAGAAAGGTTGTTCAGATACCCTTTTCCCAATTGTAAAACTGCCCCATTTTTTTCAAGAATCTGAGCTGTTTCTCCGAGTGCTTCCTTTGTTCTAGAATCACAAGCAAAAATTTTTGCACCTTTATTAAGAAACAATTCCGCTAAGGGGAGATTGCTTCCTCCGATTCCACAAAGTGCAATCTTTTTTCCTTTTATTTTTCCGAAAAAATCCTCTACATTCTGATTCATTCATTAACTCCCCCTAAAGTAGTATCATAGAATATTAGAAGTTTATTCCATAAAAACACATACTTTATTATTATACTTTCTTACAAAG
>CAKSKO010000097.1 GCA_934465125.1 uncultured Eubacteriales bacterium | reverse complement strand
TTTTAAACCCGTGTGATTCACTGTCTCGCTGACAGCTCATATATAATATCATGCCATCCGATTTTTGTCAACACCTTTTTCCAAGTTTTTTCAAGTTTTTTGCTTTTTCTTGTTTTTCCCCTCTTTTATTCCCTTTTTATGCCCTTTCCCGCTCTTTCCTGCGCTATTGAAAACTTCCCGCTTCTATTATACAATATCCTTAACCGCAATATCTTTGAAAGGAGAATCCTCATGCTTTGTGACCTTCATATTCATTCCCGACACTCCGACGGCACCCGAACCCCACAGCAGATTGCCCAGTTCTGCCTGCAACAGAACATCCGCCTTTTCTCGATTACCGACCACAATCTTCTTTCTGCCTACCCTGAAGCACTGGATGCCGCCAAGCAGTACGGGCTTACCTGTATCACCGGGGTCGAGGTCGACTGTATTTTAAATAGTAGATGCTACCATGTCCTCGGCTATGGGGTCGATACCTGCAACCAGCCGCTCCTTGCTCTGCTCCGGTCTGCGCGTCAGGTTCTGGATGAGATGAGCGACCGCCTGATTGCCGCCATCGAGCTTTCTCCTCCTCAAATCGGAGAAGCGGTCTCGATGCAGGATTATCTTGTCTACCGCAACGATTCCTCCCGGGGCGGCTGGAAGGGACTCAACTACCTCATCGACCGCAAGCTCGCCCACGATTTTGATTCTGTGATGGCACTTTACTCCCGCTACCATATCACCTATGAAAAAAGCGCCTTCCCTTCGATGGAAGAAACCTGTCGGGCCATCGTCGCAGCCGGCGGCACTCCAATTCTGGCACACCCCTCCAACTACTTCCCGTTCGATGATAAATTGGAGGAAAACCTTCTCCGCACCGTTCATGCCGGCGTTCAGGGAATTGAATGTTACTATCCGGCACACTCGGAGGAATACCGCAGACGCTGTGTTGCACTTTGTCAGGAGCATCAGCTCTTCATCACCTGCGGCGGCGACAGCCACGGAGAATTTCAAAAGGAGATTGACGGCATCCGTTACGAAATCGGTGCTGCGTCGGTGGATTCTTCTAAACTTTACCTAAGATAAAATCTGCTTTCCCTAAAAAGCAACCCCCGAGGAAATTATTTCCTCGGGGGTGTTGTTATTTCTCTTTTTTGATTTTAAATTTGCCCAGACAGAGAAAACCCATCAGGACAAAAACAATACCTCCTGATACAACTAGAAATATTTTTTCTGCCCACCGTTTTTCCACTCATGGAACTTGAACCACGATGTCATGTGCCGACATCGCACTGTCTTCATCCAAATGTGTTACTTCATAACCTACTGTATAAGTTAGTTCATCTGTTTCGAAATCGTAGCTATAAAAAACTTGATCTTCATCTACCTGCACCAGCGCATTCGGAATATCTGGCAGTTGGACTTTCTCTCCTCCATTTTCCACAAAAGCCCGTATTCTTTCCGAA
This sequence comes from uncultured Eubacteriales bacterium, assembly GCA_934465125.1. GTDB lineage: Bacteria > Bacillota > Clostridia > Oscillospirales > Acutalibacteraceae > CAKSKO01. The sequence continues at coordinate 3,953 of CAKSKO010000097.1, read as the reverse complement.
ATAATTTCTTCTTGATTTAATTTTTGCTGGGTAGGATAATCAGTATAAGTTAATTCTAAAGCCATCCCGTTCTCAATATAAATGGTATAACCGATTCCCACAAAAACATTTCCATATTCCGTAGGAATTACTTTTGACAAAGAGAGCAGACCTGTCGATGGATTATAGTCAACTGAATAGTATTCCATCTCAAAATTAGGATTTACTTTTTTTATTTCGGTGATTAAAGCATCGTTTAACAGTTCTTTCCCCAACTTAACCTCTTTATTTTCTGCATATGGCGTAACAGATAATTCTTCATACGGTATGTTAAGGGCAACAAAATTTTTTATTCCATAATAGGAACTGATGTCCCCCTCCACTGCCTGCTCTTCATTTAAATCCCAAGAAGCCGCAGGAAAAATCGTCAGCATCGAACTGCACAATGTAATGGATAAAAGAAATGATATCACTTTTTTCATCATTTTACCTCCTCATGTTCACCGATTATTCTTATTCATCTATACCAATCATAATACAGAGGAGATTTATTGTCAATATTATATAGTTTTTTTCTTTATATAAGATAAAATCTGCTTTCCCTAAAAAGACCCCCGAGGAAATTCCTCGGGGTGTTCTTGTTACGAATGTTTTCTTCTTTTCACTTCATGCAGGAATACTCCTGCAATGAGCGTTGTTCCCAAAAGGAAAATCCAGATTTTACGGTATTTTCTCTTTTCTTCTCATGGAATGAGAATTTCCTGTTCATACAAATCACGTGTATTATCTTCCTCTGGGAACTCTAATGTATATGTATGAATATCTTTCAATTCATTTGTCTGATAATCATAATAATATACTTGTTGTTCTTCTACGACATTAACATTTTTCTCGAAGTTTGGTTTTTGTATTGAGCGCTCCTTTTGGGATTTTTCATAAGCTTGTATTCTCGTCAGCAGATTTTCCTCCATACCATCTTCCTCATTCCGAAGCAATACCGACGACGGTAATTTTACGATAGCTGTTACTTCTCCATCTCTATATATAATATTATACATTTTAGATGTTGAAATTTTATCTTCAATATAATACTGTAGTCTAATAATAGCACTGTCCAATTCTTCAGAATAAAAATTTGTGGACAAATAATAGTCTTCTGAATCAAAAGAAGAATCAACACTCTTTATTAAATCATACAGTTCTTGATAATCTACACACTCCGATGCTTTCACCTGATCATAATTATAATGTGGTAATACATGTTCCAGCTTGTGTGCTTTCTTTATCAAATTGTTGGATTCGTTTCTGACTGAACGGGTTTTTGCCGTATTTTCCACCATCCTATAATTGATATCTCCAAACGGTATAAAATATTTAGCTAGATTCGAAGTTGAATTTTCACTTGCTAACTCAAGCGCTTCCTGGAAAGTATACCCTGCACATAAACTATCCACATAATCTTGAACCCATTTTCTTCCCGATTCACTTCTACTTGTAATTGAATCCGTAAATCCCAGCGAAGCTTTAGCTCCCCTATCATGTGCTATTTCTGCAATAGAGTTCACCTGTGTCGAGTCATTCATCCACTCAACTCCAGTAGAACACCCAATAAAAGATACCAACTCTACATTTTGAAAATCTACGGATCTAATTCCTGCAAATGCTACCTCTTCCGGTATTCCATCATAAGTAAGGTTTAAATCAACTTGTGATGTATTGTTATACCTTATTCCCGTATTGTTTTGATTGCTCCGAAAACACATTGCCTTCGGACTTGCATGCCCATTAAAGAATAAAATATCACTTGCTAATTGCTTTTTATTGTTTTGAGCATTTACTGATAATAAAAAATCTATATTCGGACTTCCATTAAGTGTTGAATCAATACCTATGTCTGTAAATTTTTTATGTGCCCCTTGCACGTTTGGCAAAAAGTTTCCTGATTCATCACCAGAATCTCTATTTACACCTATGCACAAAGCATACTTTTTATCCGTTCCCCCAGATACTTTCAAATTCGTTTCCGCCGTATTGGTGTTGTAATCCATATCGCCTAAAATTTTCTCCGGATCAAGCACAAAACTGATGCGGGCACTTGCTTCTTTGGTAAATGTCAGGCTGACTGTTGCCTTCATTCTTGTCTTTGCTGGTAATTTTGCTATGTAATTTGTATATCCCATCTGGGATGTTACTGGCTGTTTTCCTGGTTCCCTAAAGGTACCATACAATGCGATTGGAACATTCTGCACATCTAACAAACCGCTATTCTGGAAATCCATAGTGAATGTTACACTCTCTCCAACCTCATATGTCGGTACCGTGTTCTCATCTGTTTGTTTATGAGAAGTCATAGAAACCGCAACCAACTCAAAGCACGCTTTATAGGTAAAGGTACTGCTGGTAGTATTGTTATTATAATTTGACTCGACTATTTTTCTATCTGGATTCACCACAATTTCCATGGTATGACTTCCAGGAGACATTTCTGGACCACGAAATTGAATATTTCCCCCCTTACCTGCTGGTACATTGCCCATCGACACGGGATTAGTTGCAACCTCGCCGTCCAATTTTATGATAACTTCTGCACCATTTGCGTCCGCCGTTCCATAATTTAAAAGTTGGAAGGTATAATACATTAGCATACCAGCCGGATATGGTGACGTCATATCTCCTGCCTTGATTTGCAAATTTCTCACTGACAGGTCTGGCAGATCAGCCATCGGCTGTATTTCTTCGCCGCTTGCCTCAACATCAAACAATTCCCCCATCCATTCCATCTGGTACAGTTCCTCTTCTGCTGCCAAAGGCTGTTCTATTGGCTCCGGTTCTCCAAAAGTCACTTCTTCCACCTGAACAAAAGAGCTGATGTCGCCCTCCACTGCCTGCTGTTCATCCAAATCCCAGGATGCCGAAACAGACCCCGCCAGCAAAGAAACCGCTGTCACCATACTGATTACCGATGAAAAGATTTTTTTCATCTTCATAACTAGTTCCTCCTCACGAATGTTTTTTGGAATCCACTTGTTTTTACTACAAGTTGTTAGTAATAGTCTATCATCTTTCTAACACACTTGCAATATCTAATCCATATTTTTCCATTTGTATGGCGTAAAATCAGCAGTTCTTACAATATAGACTGACATTTTTTTGTAATTTCTTCGTAAAAAAAGCAGAACGATTTTATAAAAAATCGTTCTGCTCTTCTAATAATTTTAACTTAGAATCCCGAAATATGCCCGCGCTCCATCGCGCCGTAAATGCGCTTTTTAAAGCCTTTGCTCTCCTTGTCCATCATGCGAATCCATTCTTTGGTTTTTTCGCGGTTGGTGTTTCCGTCCGCAGGACATTTGCTCTTGACAATCGGCAGGTTTTCGTGATGGACCGCCGCCGAAATCATACTTTCCTCCGCCATCACCATCGGACGAATCATGGTCAAATCCTTTCTGGACAGGTAGGTCACCGGCTGAAAGCATCCAACCCTTCCCTCCTGAAACAGATTCATGATGAAGGTCTCGATTGCGTCATCATAGTGGTGGCCCAGCGCAATCTTGTTGCAGTTGTTTTCCTTTGCCGCATCGTGCAGACAACCTCTTCTCATCCTTGCACACAGGCTACATGGGTTGCTTTCATTGCGCACATCAAAGATAATCTGCCCAATCTCCGTCCGCTTGAGGACATACTCAACTCCCAGCTGCTCGCACAGCTGAGCGATGGGAGAATAGTCGGTCTCAACGCCGCCAAAGCACGGGTCCAGCGTGATGGCAACCACCTCATACGGGATTCCGATATAGTCGCGGAGCTTGCACAGCCCCACCAGTAGCGCCACCGAGTCCTTTCCTCCGCTGACGCCGACTGCGATGCGGTCTCCCGGCTGTATCATATCATACTTTTCGATTGCCCGTCTCATCAGACCTGCCAGCTTCTGCATTGCTCCCATCCTATTCCTCCTCCTGATGATTTCTGCGATAATT
>CAKSKO010000096.1 GCA_934465125.1 uncultured Eubacteriales bacterium | reverse complement strand
GGGTAACCCCTGTAAAATTCCCCGCAATATTCACGAGAGCTAAAGTTAGAACGCCAACAAAAATTCCAGAAATCGCTTTGCGCACTGGTTTTTCAGAATGGACTATCATCTGTACAATCACTAAAACAATAAAAATTACCGCTACAATTACCCAAATAGACCACCGAGGCATGGTATATTCATCATCCCTTTCTTCTTAAAGGCATTTCCTTTCAAAAGGCGAGGAATACAAATTGTCACGTTTTGCTTTTCGCATTAGATAACGATACCGAGCATTGAGTACTTCTCTTTGGTGAATACAGGCTTCAATTAAATCATCATCTTTTTCCATCTGAAACCATCTCTCTGTGCAATTTAATTGCCGGCACACCTCTCTGATTTCATTTACTAAATCCAGTTGTCTTTCGGTCTCTTCACTGCCTGATGACTTTTCCGTCTGTCGAATCATTTTAAAAACACTTTCCATATTAGCAACAATTCCTTTCTCAGGGAACGAATAAAAAGATCAGACCAGAATATCCTCTGCCTTTCCTTTTTTGTACATCCCCTTCGCCTGTTATATCCTATGCTAATATGTTGGACATTTATTCCAGACAATATACAATTTTTTATATTTAAAACGTTATTATTTATTCTATTCTTCATTTACCGGTGTAAAATCAATCGTTCCAGTTGCGACATGCGCGGATAATACCTTAACTTTAAGATGATCCCCGATTGTTAATTTCTTTCCACTTCTCTTATCTGTAAAAGTAATCAGGCCATCAAAAGAATAGTCACACCCCTCAAAACGCTCCATACTTATAAAACCTTCCACACTGTTTAAAAGCTCTACAAATATTCCTTTATAGATCATTCCGCTGATAACCCCATCAAACTCTTCTCCAATATGCTGTGTCATAAACTCCGCCATATAGCACTTTTCGGCATCTCGCTGTGCTTTCATTGCACGCACCTCACAAATAGAAGATTCCTTTGCTGCTTGTCGAGCAAAATCTTCATATTTATTTTTTATTTTATCCGTTGACATTCCTCCTACAAGCGCCGATAAGATACGATGGATCGCTGTATCCGGATATCTTCTAATTGGGGAAGTAAAATGACAGTAATCGGTAAGTGACAATCCAAAGTGCCCCAAAGGCTTTGCATCATACCGCGCCTTTGCCATCGTCCGCAGTACCTGGTGTGAAATAATTCTTCCCGATGGAGTATCCTTTGCTTGATTCAAAAGATCTGCAAAGTCTCCAGCACGCATTCCTTCTCGGATGTGGCGATTTTTAATCCCCAGCGCTCCCGCTAACTCAGAAAGCCCTCTGATCTTTTCCGGATCCGGCTCTTCATGAACACGGTAAACAAACGGAATATCCGCGCTCTTTGCATAAAGAGCTGCAGCTTGATTCGCCATAATCATGAAGTGTTCGATCATTCTTTCGGATTCTCCGCTGTTTCTGGGAAAAATATCAACGCAAACTCCATTTTCATCCAACACAAAGCGGGATTCTCCACTCTCAAGATCCATATTGCCGCGCTGTCTTGCGCATTTCTCAAGAAGATTCGCTAGCTCTTTTCCTTCCAAAATAGAATCCATCACTATCTTATATTTTTCTAAAATGGCATCGTCGGCTGTTTGATCAAGAATCTGATTAATCTCACTGTAAACACCTCGAACCTTTGAATTAATCACACTTTTTCTGAACTCATAGGATAACAAACGTCCTTCTTGATCTATTTGCATGACTGACGAAAATGTAAGCTTATCTTCCCCAGCATTCAACGAACAAATTCCATTCGAAAGTTCTTCTGGTAGCATCGGGATGACACGGTCTGAAAAATACACAGAAGTCCCTCTAAGAAACGCTTCCTGATCAAGTGCTGTATTTTCTTTGACATAATGCGATACATCGGCGATATGAACACCTAACTCCCAGCCGTTTTCTGTCTTCTTGATTGAAACAGCATCGTCTAGATCCTTGGCGTCGGCGCTATCTATTGTAAAAATCAGTTCCTTTCTTAGATCCAACCTATCTTTCAAATCTTCCTGCGTTACACCCTTTTGCAACGCTTTTTTTGCAAGCGTTATAACCTCTTTTGAAAAGATCGATGGAATCCCATTCGCATCAATAATCGCATCCGCACAGATTTTCGCACTGTCGGCCTTTCCATAAATTTTGATTACCCGCGCAGAAAGTTTTTTCTTTCTTCTGTTTGAAGAGAGAATAACCTGAACCTTGTCTCCGTTTCTTGCCCCAAGCGTTGCCCCTCTCTCAACAGAAATATTGTATCGAAACGGCGCGTCCGGAATCAACTCACAACCTGTTGTCCAGCGTTCAATTGTTCCTGTCATCATGCGGCTTCCTTTTTCTAAAATTCGCTGCACTTCTCCATTTAGTCCCTTGTTGGACCGATAAAGTTTATAAAGAAGAACCGTGTCTCCTACAATTGCACCTTTTATTTTTTCTGATAAAATAAAAACATCCGTCCCACCACTAAGAGGTTGAGCAAACGCAAAACCCTTTGCCTGCGAGATACTCTTTGCTGGCAGCATCCCTGCCGATCTTGTCGATGCTATTTTGCCTTTTTTCGTTAAAATCAACTTACCTTTTGTTTGTAACTCTTCAATGATCTTTACAAATTCCTCAATATTATCAGCGTGAGACTTTTCAAAAACGGTTTCGGGATCCAGCGCATAGTTGCTTTTTTTAATAATCTCCCATACCACATCTTTCAAACTTTTTTCCATTCTCTTCCCTCCATACTTCTAATATTTTTTCTATTATTCTAGTTTTTTTGATAAAAAAGTAAAAACCCCACGAATATCGTGGGGTTCTCCTGTTATCCATTTAAGAAGCAAATCCGCCAAAAAACACAATGGCGTTCAGAGCAATAACCAAAATAAAAAATCCAACTGCAATCACTTTTGTCCAGCGGGAAAGAAAAGCATCGATCGAGCGCGCTTTGTTTTTAGAAAAAAATGTATCTGCACCGCCTGTTATTGCTCCCAGATTTTGTTGATGTCCTTCTTGTAAAAGTACGACCAAAATAATCGCCGCTGAAAAAATTAAGAGTATTACTCCAAATATAATTTCAATTGTACCCACAATTTACACCTCCGATAACTATCGTTGTTATCGTACCATGAAACACCAGATTTTGCAAGACAAATTTGACATCTCCCTAAAAATGTTTTATTTTATCTTTTATTTTTTAAATTACCTCTTGTGTTTACTAGTATAGTATAGTATAATTAACTTTGTTATATGTAGGAAAGTTTCCTAACACAATAAAAATTAGTAAAAGCAAGACAGAATGTTCATACCTTTAAATATGCGGACGGCGGGCGCTGCGCGACGAAGCGCCGTGAACCATGTCAGGCGGGGAACCGAGCAGCATTAAGCGGAGTGCTTTGTGCGATGCAGTCAGGCTGTTCGTCCGTATATTTAAATGCATGACAAACCGTATCAGGACTGTCTTGCTTTCCATTTATCCAAAAAGGAGGCGAAACAGTGTATCAAGTATTATATCGAAAGTGGCGTCCAAAACTATTTTCTGACGTTGTTGGTCAGCCACAGGTAACTGTAACGCTTAGAAACGAATTGAAATTCCAAAGAGTCGCACATGCTTATCTCTTCACCGGATCAAGAGGAACCGGAAAAACAACCTGTGCAAAAATTTTAGCCAAGGCGATCAACTGTCTTGATCCGAAAGAAGGGGACCCCTGTGGCGTATGTGATAACTGCAAAGGAATTGAAAACGGTTCGATTCTCGATGTAGTTGAAATCGACGCAGCAAGCAACAACGGTGTTGAGAATATCCGGTCTCTTCGTGAAGAAGCTTCATTTACCCCTTCTGCGGCTAAATACAGGGTTTATATTATCGATGAAGTTCACATGCTATCGATCGGTGCATTTAACGCACTATTGAAAACTCTTGAGGAACCTCCCGTTCATGTTGTGTTTATTTTAGCAACGACCGAGGTTCACAAACTTCCAGCAACGATTTTATCCCGCTGTCAGCGCTTCGATTTTCGTCGGATTGATCCAGAAAGCATTGCAAACCGGCTGACCTTCATCTGTAAGCAAGAAAACAAAATGCTCGATCACGATGCAGCGCTTTTGATCGCGCAACTTTCAGACGGCGCCTTGAGGGACGCACTCTCTTTACTCGATCAGTCGATCGGAAAACAGGAGCATATTACAGCAGAGCTGATCCGTCAGACGGCGGGCCTTGCCGGCAGGAACCACTTGTTCTCTCTTTCAGACGCCGTGTTAGAGCAAAACTCTAAGAAAGCACTCAATGTAATTCGTGAACTGTATGAATCGTCAAAGGATATGCAACGTCTTTTAGAAGAACTCTTAGATCATTTTCGGAATATCATGTTATTTCAGACAATGGGAGAACCGAAGGAACTGATTATTCTTTCAAAAGAAGACTATGAGAAAACGAGACAGCAGGCATCCAAAATACCTTTGGAAGCGACGCTCCATGTCCTCGATGGACTGCAGATGTCGCTTTCAAGAATGTCGTTTAGTCCGAATAAAAGAACGGAGCTTGAGATGTGTTTTATCAAACTTTGCTCTCCAGAGCTTGACGATACAAAAGATGCGCTTCTTCACCGAATTGCAAAATTAGAAAGAGCTTTTCGTTCTGGATTTACCCCTGTGCATCAATCAGATCAAGCAAATGAGTCGCAACCTACTGCATCGACTGAAACAGAGCAAGCGCATTCATCTGCTGATATTACGGAACCCATTTTATCAAAACAGCAAAACAGCAGAGAAGAAGCAAAGGAACCCGTTGAACCTTCTATTGACCCTATTGCATTGCAGGCGAAAGCAAAAAAAATGCAAGACTGGCCTGAGGTTTTAAAAGTTTTAAAAACATACTCACAAGTAATCGCAACAGCCTTTCACGGTTCCACTGCATATACATCTGGAAACTTTGTGTTAATCGACGCGCCGAATTCTATGGCGTTTGAATTATTAAGAAAATCAGCACAGCGCGATAAAATGCGCATTGCAATCAAAGAAGTTACTGGAAGAGTTTATAAACTCGGACCATATAAATCGGTGTGCCCTGCAGCACAAGATAATAAAAGCCCCTTAGAAGAATTAGAAATGCGGGCTGCCGCGGCAGGGATTCCTGTAACGAAAAATTTAGAGTAATTGGAGGATCATCATATGAAAGCAAGAATTCCTAAAGGATTTGGTGGTTTAGGCGGTCTAGGAAATCTACAACAATTAGCACAAAAAGCACAAAAAATGCAATCAGAGATGGACGCCGCAAAAGCAGAACTGGAACAAAAAGAATATACTGCGACCTCTGGCGGCGGAGCGGTAACAGTTACAGTCACCGGCAAAATGGAAATTAACTCGATAGAAATCAAACCAGAAGTCGTGGATCCAGAGGATGTTGAGATGCTCTCTGATCTGGTTATAGC
>CAKSKO010000095.1 GCA_934465125.1 uncultured Eubacteriales bacterium | reverse complement strand
ATCCTTCAAATCAGCGATTTTTTCTGCCAACGCCCTGAGTTCGTCTTCGATTTTGTTTCTTTCTAATCCAGTCAATCTACCCAGAGGCATCTGGACAATCGCTTGTGTTTGGACGTCATCGAGTCCGAACCGCTCTGATAATCGTTGTTTTCCTTCTGGGATCGATTTAGACGAACGTAAAATTGTGATGACTTCATCAATGAAATCGAGTGCAATTTTAAGTCCTTCTAAAATGTGCGCACGCTCTTCCGCTTTTTTTAAATCAAAGACTGTTCGACGCGTTACAACATCGACCTGAAAATCAATGTAGTGCTCTAGCATCTGCTTAAGCGTTAAAATTTTCGGTTCTCCTCCAACAATCGCCAGCATGATAACGCCGAACGTCGTCTGCATCTGTGTGTAGGAGTAAAGCTGATTGAGTACAATCTGTGCCGATGCGTCGCGTTTTAAATCAATTTCAATATGCATTCCGTTTCGGTCGGAATGGTCGTCGATATTAGAGATTCCCTCGATTCTCTTGTCTTTGACCATATCAGCAATCGTTTCGATGAGTTTTGCTTTGTTTACCTGATAGGGAAGCTCAGTTACAACAATCTTAAACCTACCATTTTTATCTTCTACGATTTCTGCACATGCTCTGACGATTACCCTTCCGCGTCCTGTTGCATAAGCAGATCGGATTCCCGATCTTCCCATAATTTTTGCACCAGTCGGAAAATCGGGTCCTTTGATATACTGCATCAGATCCTCAAGCTCTGCATCAGGATGATCAATCAGATAACACATTCCATCGATCACTTCTCCCAGATTATGAGGTGGAATATTCGTTGCCATCCCAACGGCGATTCCAGTCGATCCATTGACTAGAAGGTTTGGAAATTTTGCGGGGAGGACCGTTGGCTCCTTCAAACGGTCGTCGTAGTTCGGTGCAAAATCCACTGTGTCCTTTTCAATATCTGTTAGCATATCAACAGAAATCTTGCTCATCCTTGATTCTGTATAACGATATGCAGCAGGAGGGTCGCCGTCGACAGACCCGAAGTTTCCGTGTCCATCCACGAGCATATAGCGCATCGAAAAATCCTGCGCCAGACGGACAAGCGCATCGTAAACTGATGCGTCGCCGTGCGGATGGTAGCGCCCCAAAACAGACCCGACCGTATCCGCACACTTACGGTATGCCTTATCCGGACCTAAATTATTTTCATAAAGCGTATAAAGAATCCTACGGTGAACAGGTTTTAGCCCATCTCGAACATCCGGCAGCGCGCGTGCTACTATAACAGACATCGAGTAATCTAGGAATGATTTCTGCATCTCCCTTTCAATATCCACTGCTATAATTTTTTCGGTTTCATTTTGTGTTTCTTTTATATCGTCGGTATTCATAAAAACACCCTCTTTTTTTATTATCTATCAAAAGGATAAAGCAAATCATTTTTCCACAATCAGCGCCAAAGCCGTGGAAAAATGGAAGTATATTCGCTCGCTTTATTTACTATTAGTAATATTATTTTTAATTTTTGCAATTTGTATCATAAAACGTATAGGAATTTTCGGAGTCTTTGTCTTTCGGTATCGTACCAGCAACCAGCATTGCCTGCACATCTGGAAGAAAATCTGGTTCGATCACTCTCATCGGAATGACAAGTATCTCTCCATCCGGTGGAAATAAAAGATACATATGATCCATCTCCTGATATTTACAACTGCCATCTAGCTCTATTTTCCGTTCTTTTCCTTCGTTTCCAACAACAATTTCATCCGGATAAACCTCAACATAAATAGGCTTCTTTTCTTTCGATAAAGTTTTTGCATAATTCCTTAAAAACTGCTGCGGCACAATCCAGATCAAACCGATCAATAATAAACATGCAATCCCTAAAATCAAATTTGCAACAACAAAATTCATTCCATAAGCAACAAACGATCCAGCTCCTGCCAATGCAAGTAAAATTGTTTCGATCAAGACCTTTTTATTTTCTCTTCTCAAACCCGAAAAACGTCTCAAGCAAAAAAGAATCTCATTAAAATTCAGCTGATAATCAAGCTTAATTCCAGTTTGTTGTTCTTCATAGATCAACGCATCATCGTCGGCGATAAACTCCGATTCCGACCCATCCCAGATGTGATCATCTTTCTCTTTCTCATCTTGTTCCGGATACTCTTCTTTCCAAACATCTTCTTCCAGTTTGGTTTTACATCGTCGGCTTGCGTCGGCCGCTTCATCCTGCTCTTTTTCGTCCTGCAAAGGAACCGATGTGTTGCTTTCATACTCTTTCATGGTTTTCTCCTTTTTTCAAAAAAGTACTATTTTCTCATCATATGCTAGATATCCAGATTCTGGACATACTTTGCATTTTTCTCAATAAATTCTCTTCTTGGTTCAACTTTATCGCCCATCAAAATTGTAAAGATTTCATCCGCAGCAGCTGCATCTTCGAGTTCCACTTTGAGCATCGTTCTCGTCCCGGGGTTCATCGTCGTTTCCCAAAGCTGCTCGGAGTCCATTTCACCGAGACCTTTGTATCGTTGGATATCAGCGTTGCCTCCGATTTCTGATAAGATATGATCACGCTCTTCATCTGAAAAGGCATAAAGGTGTTTTTTCGATTTTGTAATGCGGTAGAGAGGGGGTTGCGCGATATAAATATGGCCTTCTTCAACAAGCGGTTTCATAAAACGGAAAAAAAATGTTAAAAGAAGTGTTCTGATATGCGATCCATCAACATCAGCGTCGGCCATAATAATTACTTTACCGTAACGCAGTTTTGTCAAATCAAATTCGTCTCCGATTCCGCAACCTAACGCTGTGATGATCGGCATCAATTTATCGTTTCCGTAAACGCGGTCCAGACGTGCTTTTTCAACATTGAGCATTTTCCCCCATAACGGAAGAATCGCTTGGAACCTTCTGTCTCTTCCGCTCTTTGCAGAGCCTCCCGCAGAATCTCCCTCAACGATATAAATTTCTGTTTCGTCTGGATTTCTTGACTGGCAATCTGCAAGTTTTCCAGGAAGTGCTGCTGATTCCAGCGCAGACTTTCTTCTTACCATATCTCTTGCTTTTTTAGCGGCTTCTCTTGCCCTCGATGCAGCGAGTGCTTTTTCAAAAATTAACTTTGCTGTCGCTGGATTTTCTTCTAAATATGTCTTTAATTTATCGCTGACCAATCCGTCTACCAGCGATCGCACTGCGGTATTACCGAGCTTTGCTTTTGTTTGTCCTTCAAATTGAGCATCTTTTAATTTGACGCTGATGATGACCGTCAAACCCTCTCTAAGGTCGTCACCCGAAAAATTTTTATCGTTGTCTTTTAAAATATTATATTTTCTTGCGTAGTCATTCATGACGCGGGTCAAGGCTCTTTTAAACCCTTCTTCGTGGGTTCCTCCGTCGGTTGTATGAATATTATTAGCAAACGATAAAATGAGTTCGTTGTAACTATCGTTATACTGCATTGCGATTTCTGCCGAAGCAGTATCGTCTTCTAATGTTTTTGAAAAGTGAATGACATCGGGGTGAATTACTTCAAGCGCTCTTTTTTTATGAATATACTCGACAAAACTCGATACTCCTCCTTCATAAAGAAAATTCTTTGTAATGATATCGTCTGGATTTCTGAGATCCTCGAGTTCAATATGAATCCCTGCATTTAAAAATGCTTGTTCTCTCAACCTTGTCTCTAATATATCGTATTCATAAACTGTCGTCTCAATGAAAATCTGAGGGTCTGCTTTAAAGGTAATTAAGGTCCCTTTTTCAGCGGCGTCCCCAATGATTTCAAGATCCGACACTGCACATCCGCGTTCAAAACGTTGTCTGTATCGGTGCTCTCCATCACAAACTTCAACTTCCAGCCACTCCGACAATGCGTTTACAACGGAAGCTCCAACTCCGTGGAGTCCTCCTGAAACCTTATATCCTCCACCTCCAAATTTTCCTCCGGCGTGCAGAATTGTAAAAACGACAGTGACCGCCGGGATTCCCATTTTCGGATGATTTCCAACCGGGATTCCACGCCCGTTATCGGAAACACTGATGATATTTCCCGGGTGAATCTTGACTTCGATTTTATCACAGTATCCTGCCAGCGCTTCATCGATCGCATTGTCGACAATTTCATAGACAAGATGGTGAAGCCCCCTCGGTCCTGTTGATCCGATATACATACCCGGACGTTTTCGAACGGCCTCAAGTCCTTCCAACACCTGTATTTCATTGGCGCCGTACTCCTGATTTGTCTCTGTGATTTCGCTGTTTTCCAAGGTAAACCCTCCATTATTGTATCGTTCGCTCTCGTTTTTTCTGTTTTTATTTTAATATTGTTAATCATCAAATAATCGATATTTTGTACTCTGTTTAGATTGGGCTGTTCTGATGGGAATAGTTTCGATTGAATTAATTCTCTCCCGTCTATTGGGCTGGTATCCTTTGACTTGTCCGACAACAATCGTATCTCCTGAAACCTTCTTTGCTTTGTGCTTCCGTTTCACTGCTGCATTTTCTTCACTCGCAATCCACCTGAATGCTCTAAGTTCCATTCGAAAAGGAATCATCACATAAAAAAATAGAAACGGAAGTAAAACGAAAAAAAGACCAAGCATTGCAAATTCTTTTACAAAGATAAAAAAGACAATGGTTATCAAAAGAGCCGCCAACTCACAAATCCAGGAAAACAAATAATCTGGTTTTGAAAATTTGATATTTGAATCCCTATGGCATCCGTCACACCGGTATTCGCCTTGGTTTTGTACCGCCCATGCGATGATATACCGTATCGGTTTCCCGCAATACGGACAACACGGAAGTTCTTTTTTTTTCATCATTTTTTCCTCCACTACAGATATTTCTTACGCTTATTTCTCTTTCGTATCAAAAAACGCTGTCCTCTTTAACAGAGTGGCCGAGGATATCTGACTGATATAAACGACTTCTTTTTTCTCTTCCAAACAAACAATAAATGATTTCGGAAGCTCCTGTGTGACGGTCCTGATAGTTCCGTTTTTTTCTGCACGTTTCAAATATTCTCTAGTAATTTTTCCTATCGTCGCCCGGTCCATGTCAAAAATTCCGATTATATCGGCAATCCTAACAACAATATCCCGACCTAGATGCAGGTACATATCTTTGGTTCCTCCGTTGTTTCTTCATGTTAATACACAGCCATTTTTAATTTTAAATTTGTGACAGTTTTCTATTCTTGCGATTCCATCAGGGTCACAGCATGTGATAAAAACCTGCCATCCCCTGATTGTATGCAATAAAAAATCCTGCCGTTTGTGGTCAAGTTCACTCATTACATCATCAAGAAGGACAATCGGCTGCTCCCTGAGCATTTCCTTTAAAATCTCCGCCTCTGCTAATTTCAGAGAAAGAACAATCGACCGTTGCTGCCCTTGCGACGCAAATTTCTTCGCTGATTTTTTGTTTATTTGAAATAAAAGATCGTCTCTATGAGGTCCGATTCCGGTA
>CAKSKO010000094.1 GCA_934465125.1 uncultured Eubacteriales bacterium | reverse complement strand
ATTTAATACGATAATCCTGAATTATTCTATTTTTAAATTTCCACTGCTTTTCTTTTGTTGATTTTTTTATAAAAATTACTCTTTGTTAAGAATTTATCCTTATATTGACAAATCCTTTTTCATTCTTTATCATAAATATAAATGGAGATATTTGCTTACTGAAAGATACAAAAAATAAGGGAGACTGAACTGTATGAGAATATACGGTAATAAAAGCAACAAATCTGTCGCGGCACCTAATAGAAGTCATGGTTTGCCTACTTTTACTGCAAACGTTCCAGATAACGTAAAAGTTAAAGTGCAACAGAATACAGGTGTCGATCTAAGCGACGTTAGCGTGGAACACAATTCCCCGAAGCCGTTCCAGATTTGTGCCGCGGCATATACACAAGGAAACAACGTATATCTAGGGCCCGGGCAAGAACGTCATTTAAATCATGAGTTAGGGCATGTTGTGCAACAGAAATCCGGTATGGTTTCCGGAGGAGCATCGATCAATGAAAATCCGATGCTGGAGCGGGATGCGGAAAAGGCTTTGGAATCTCCGCCTGTCTCCGGTTCTTTTGGTGCGCAAACAAATTCTTCTGCTCAGATGCCGATTCAAAGGGTTAAGCTTTGTTTGAATGATGTTGGGACTTTATATGATCGCAATGAATATGATGAAATCCCTGTCGCGTTTTATCAACGAAATGAACTAGATGGACAAGGAAATGCCGGTGTTCGAGCTCACGTAGGAATTGATGCCGAGCAAGCTCCATCGGACAATTTTGAAAAAGCTAAAGAGAACGCTAAAGAACTTCCACCTCTAGCACCTGATGAAAATATTATTTTTTATGGACACGGAGATTCTTTCAATGTCGGTGATTTGAATATGAAGCAGATTGCCCAAGTTGCTGCTCATATTCCAAAACCCGATGATTGGCACGGAAAAATTTTGCTCTATTCCTGTTGGGCAGCTAATGGCGCATCCATGCTTGCAGATGAATATTTCACACTAACAGGCCATGAAGTCGATGTAATCGCTCCGAAAGACAAGGTAGCCGTTTTTTCAATGAACCATCCAAGCAAGAGCATCAGCAAACAACTTTCGAAAGTAATTGATTCGATCCATGAGAATCCTAATCTTCCAAAGATTACCATCGATGATATCGTAAAAAATGGAGATGTCGTAGCTGGATTTCCTCATCATATACAGAAATCCTCTGAAGAATATTCATCCTTTATAAGCCATTGGATAGACACCGTTCGACAAATCAACCAGCGCATTGATCAGTTCGTAACGTTCTTCCGGGAAAACACCCAACGCAAAATACCTCCATTTAACCAAGATCACCCTGACATCTCCGCAATTTTAGCAAATGGAAATCCAAATATTTTTGATCTTATCGATAGCCTGGAAGTAAACGATTCCGCAATTTTAGCGAATGGAAATTCAAATATTTTTGATCTTATCGATAGCCTGGGAGTAAACGATTTAATAAAGAAGAAAGTGATCGAACTATTCCGTATTTTCCATTCTGATCTGAGAACCGCTTCCGAAGAGGATATCGTATCACTTAACAATGATACATTCAGAATGGTTCAAGAACTTTTATACGAAGCTCATAGTCTATCTAGCTTCGCCGATTTCGACGATTATGAAAGACCAGAAGACGATGAACTTACGAGGAAAAAAAGATTTGCGAAAAAAATACATTCTCAGCGTAAATAAAATAAAAACCACTAGTTCGACTAGTGGTTTTTCCATACCCTAGAAGGACCACCTCTTGCTGACTCCTCGAAGGGGTATTGAAGGTTTATCATCGCATCACTTTTCCAGCTGCCACTCAAAGTGGCTTCTTACTTAGTTTTCTCTCCTGTGTCCTGTGAAAGGATCTATGTATTCTTTTATATTTATTTGGTCTTTTAGATAATCTTCTTCAGCTGGTTCTGTATGTATTCTCGTATCTTTTTCTCATTTTTTCCTACTGTGTTTACAAAATATCCTCTGCTCCAGAAATGCATGTTTCCATATTTGTACTTGAGATTTGCATGTCTATCAAAGATCATCAATGCACTCTGCCCATGAATTTGCTACACTCATATACAGTGGAATACTGACAAGCGTATGTATGTGATCTGGACATGTTTCAGCCTCAATGATTTCCACTTTTATTTCTTTGCACAATCTTCGAAAAATAACTCCAATGTCTTTTTTTAATTCACCATAAATTGCTTTTCTTCTGAACTTAGGTGCAAAAACGATATGGTACTCACAATGATAACTTGAATGGGTTGTGTGTTTTATTTCATTTTTCATTGTCAAAAACCTCCTGTTACTCTAAGTGATTCGGTCGCCAAACCAACATCATTGTAACACAGAGGTTTTAATACATATACTAAAGTTTTTTATTCACCCCTGGTTCTACCAGGGGTTTATTCACGGCTAAAGCACCAACTGAAAAGCAACGCTAAGCGAACTTGACATTGCTTATAATGTGTACCCCTTTAGGTGCCTCTGAAATAATCTCCTACAGAGCTGTTCTGCAAATACTACGTCAAATGTGGTATTGTGATATAAGAGAGGATGTATATAAGATTTCTAAAAAAATAAAATTGTTTTGCCTTACAATCTAATATCAAATAGATTTTGGTAATATGTATAAAAAATTAACTTTTTGAAAATAATAATATGATTTTTTATTACATAATTTTAAATTTTAAGGAAAAACCTTTTTTTTTATGCTATAATATCAGAATTAGTACAAAATTTATGGGATGGAGGCATAAAAATTGATGGATTTATTTAATGCATATCTAAGCGCTGCAAACGACTTTTTATACACTTATATACTGATTATCCTTTTAATTGCAGCGGGTGTTTATTTTTCTATTCGTACAAAATTTGTACAGTTTCGTTTGATACCGGATGCGTTACAAGCCTTAACAGAAAAAGCAAAAGGGAAAGAGATTTCTTCTTTTCAAGCGCTCATGATTTCTACAGCTTCACGTGTTGGGACCGGGAATATTGCAGGTATTACAACAGCGATCATTGCCGGAGGACCAGGAGCGGTATTTTGGATGTGGATTATGGCTTTTATTGGTTCTGCTTCTGCATTTGTTGAGAGTACTTTAGCTCAGATTTATAAAACAAAAAATGGCGAAGAATTCCGAGGAGGTCCATCTTATTATATTCAGAAAGCATTAGGACAGCGCTGGCTTGGAATTGTTTTTTCAATATTATTAATTGCTTGTTTTGCATATGGCTTCAATGCATTGCAGTCGTTTAATATGTCATCAGCGTTAGAATATTATATTCCCAACTATAATAATTCTATTTTTCCAATGGTTTTAGGGATTGTGTTAGCAGTGCTTACAGGTCTTGTAATCTTCGGAGGAGTGCATCGAATCGGATTTATTACCTCTTATATTGTTCCTATTATGGCGATAGTTTATATCGCGATGGGGCTGTTTATCACGTTTACAAATTTAGATAAAATCCCAGCAATGTTTTCTGCAATCTTTGAAAGTGCCTTTGATTTCAAAGCGATTTTCGGTGGATTCGCTGGGAGTGCTGTTTTAATTGGAATTAAAAGAGGATTGTTTTCAAATGAGGCAGGAATGGGGAGTGCTCCGAATGCAGCGGCAACAGCGGAGGTTTCTCATCCTGTAAAGCAAGGGATGGTTCAGGTACTGTCTGTTTTTATTGATACGGTTTTGATTTGCACAACTTCTGCATTTATTGTGTTGTTGTCTGGGACAGATTTAAAAAATGGTCTGAATGGGATTCCGTTTGTCCAGAATGCAATTCAAAACCAAGTTGGATCTCTCGGGATTCACTTTATCACTTTTTCTATTTTTGCATTTGCGTTTACTTCTCTCATTGGAAACTATTGCTATGCGGAATCGAATGTTTTATTTATCAAAGATAATAAGGTTTTGCTCAATATCTTTCGAGTTACCTGTTTAATGGCAGTCTTTTTTGGTGCGCAAGCTGGGTTTGATACTGTTTGGAATTTAGCCGATGTTTTGATGGCGTTGATGGCGATGGTTAATATTATTGCAATTTTCCTTTTGGAAAGGATTGTAGTGAAGACGCTCGATGACTATACAAAACAAAAGAAAGAAAAGAAAGATCCTATTTTTCACCCAAGAGAAATTGGAATTGAAAATACAGAGGCATGGGATTAAATTTTCTATTCAAAATATAAGTATAATTTTTTTATTTAGAGTTAAACTAGGAATAGACTATTGAAAGGAAAAAAGTAATTTGCTTTTAATAGTTGGATCCGTCGCTGAAGTAAGTAGTAATTTATTTTGAAGACGGAATATTTGAAATCTGAAATAAAGTTGCGTTTGCTGTTTCAGATGAATAAAGAGCCGTTATTCTCTACTTAAGAGGGTAACGGTTTCTTTTATTGTAAAGATAAATGTATAAAGTGTGAATTTTTTATTGTAAACTTATGTCGAATATGATATCATAAAAAACATGTTGTGATTTACTAGGAAAGGAGTGTGAAAGATGGATCCTATTCAAGTAGGATTTCTTTCTGTTTTACCGCCACTCATAGCGATTGTACTTGCGCTGATTACAAAAGAGGTTATCTCGTCTCTTTTTGTTGGGATTATATCCGGAGCGTTTATTTATTCCTTTTATACAGACGGAGGATTGATCAAAACCGTTGAGGTGATGTTTTCACTAATGGCTGAGAAGATCGGCGATAATGCGTTTGTCATCATTTTTTTAGCGCTTCTGGGAGCGCTTGTCGTAACAATTACGAAAGCGGGCGGATCGCAAGCGTATGGGGTATGGGCGTCAAAAAGAATAAAATCCCGTTCTTTAGCGCAAATATCTGCTTCTGTTCTTGGAGTACTTATCTTCATTGATGATTATTTTAACTGTTTGACGGTTGGAACGGTAATGAAACCGGTGACTGATAGGCAGAGGATTTCAAGAGCAAAGCTTGCATATTTAATTGATGCAACAGCTGCTCCTGTTTGTATCATTGCGCCCGTTTCAAGTTGGGCAGCATCAGTTATCTCATATATGGATGGAACAGGACTAAATGGGATGGCGACATTTGTCAGGACAATCCCTTATAATTTATATGCTCTTTTGACGATTGTGATGATTGTTGTCGTTGCGTGCAAAGGGTTAGATTTTGGTCAAATGGCCAAATTTGAAAAAAATGCGATGGAAAACGGAGATCTCTTTACCACAAAAAACAGTGTAATGAACGATGATATGGAGAAGATAGAAATATCCAAGAAGGGGACAGTTTTAGATCTGGTTATTCCGATTGTTTCCTTGATTGTTTTTTCTCTTTTGGCGATGCTTTATGTAGGAGGATATTTTCAAGGAGGGGTTTCTTTATCGGAGGCATTTTCCAACACGGATGCTTCACGGGCGATCACATATGGTGCATTTCTTTCGCTTATCATCGCTTTTCTGATGTTTGTTCCGAGGCAACTTTTGTCGTTTGGTGAATTTATGTCCGGTATCACACAGGGAGTAAAAT
>CAKSKO010000093.1 GCA_934465125.1 uncultured Eubacteriales bacterium | reverse complement strand
GACCAAAGCGGAGTGGCACCGCTGACGCTGCGCCACTCCGCTTAAAACGAAATATTTCCTACACAGGTGCTTTTGTGTGTCGTCTGTATAAACTGGGGCAGTTTAAGTTCTCCCTGCTTTTTTTACATTACCTATGTTTGCTTTCCTGAAAATTTGATAGCATAGGAATGAAAAATAGTATGAATAGAAATTTATACGCAACAAATATTGTATAATATCAATTTTATTATACTATTTAGATAACAAATAGTATTAAAATTGACAGTTTAAGGAATTCGGTGTAAAATACCTTTAATAGTTATTTTTTTAACAAGCTTATGGAGGTCTTATTATGAAAGTAAATGCTGCTTTTATTTTTGTTGCGCCTGAGGTTAACTGTCAAAAACACAGAACAGTCATCGAGACTCCTGTTGTAAATTTAACAGTAGTCGGCGTAAAAAATTACAAGGAAGGGGTCGCCGTTGCAAAAGAGCTCACTCAACAAGGGGTCAAAGCGATTGAGCTCTGTGCGGGATTCGGTAACGAAGGAATCGCGATGGTCAGCAATGCAGTAAAAGGAAAAGCTGTTGTTGGCGCAGTAAAATTTGATCATCATCCGGGATTTGATTTTAAAAGCGGAGACGATTTATTCAACGAATAAACCGACCAATAGAAAAAGATACGCAGAGAATTTTCTTTGCGTATCTTTTTTATTGATAATCATAGAACAAAATTTTTATTACTTTCCACTGCATATACCCTCACATGTTCACTTGTGGTTAAGCATGGGAGTTACGATTTTTTTGGAACATTCCGCCGCATCTAGAATCTGTTTTCTAAGATCCTCGATACTATCGAACTTCTTTTCTTCACGGATAAATTCGATCAGTTCCACCTCTATATCCTGACCATACAACTCTTCTCCCTGATAATCAGGCATCCATGTTTCGGAAAGAGGGACTGCCGATCCAACTGTCGGCTTCACTCCAATATTCGTAACTCCACAATATCGTTTCTTTTGAATCGTCGCAACAGATGCATAAACACCAAATTTAGGAATCAAAAACTCTTTCGGAAAAATTTGGTTGATCGTAGGGGTCCCCATCGTTCTTCCAATCTGGTTACCTTGCACAACGCTAAAGTCATAGCTAAACGGTCTGCCAAGCATCGCCGATGCAGATTTCATGTCGCCATTTAAAACACAATTCTTGATTCTTGTAGAACTAATCGGTTCTTTTCCATAAAGGACTGCGTCCAGCTCATGTACTTCTATGTCATATTTTTTACAAAGATCTATTAGTTCCGGAACTCCTGCTTCTCCTCTTCGTCCAAAATGGTAGTTAAAGCCACAATACACTTTTTGGGCTTGCAGCGCGTCAACCAAAACTGCACGCACAAATTGCTCCGGATGCATCGCTACGACGTCTCGAAACAATACTTGATAGAGCTGCTTAACCTTCATAGAAGTAAGTAATTGGCTTTTCATTTCAGGGGTGAGGATGTTGACGGCGCCTTCTTCCCCTATCTTGACTTCGGGGGTCTGCGCAAATGTGAAAACCGTGGGAGTTAGTCTCCACCCAGCGCCCCTGACTGCCGCTGTAATGACCGCTCTGTGTCCCAAATGTAAACCATCAAAATAGCCGAGCGCTACTGATGTTTTAAACCGTGACCGCGTAATTCCGTTGACTACCAGCATACGTTTACTCCTTCCCCTCTCTATGTAACATTCTCTCGAAACAACTGCAAAACAGAAAGCTCCTCTTTTCGATGCGACACCATTCCGAGTCCCAAGAAAGAATCCTTCGGTCCAAACACCCGGTACCGCTGTTCATCAGCATTGCCGTGCTTTAAAAAAACTCGGTCTAAGCTGAGTCCACCGCCATTTTGAAACCGCACCGCCTGCGCTTTTGTAACATGCACATCCGGATAGACCGCAAACAATTGGCTCACTGAAATCAAACGATCTTCCAGGTTCCCTTCTTCCGCTAATTTTTTCGCCTGCTCGAGCGTGATGCTCGAAGAGATCGGAAATCCGCAGGCTTCTGTTCTTCTAAGCCCTGTCATGATAGCACCGCAGCCTAGCGCATCGCCAAGATCGGCGCAGAGTGTTCGGATATAAGTGCCTTTAGAACAGGTAATCTCCAGCTTTCCACACCCGTTTGCTTCATCAAACTCACAAAGAGAAATCTTTCGTATCGTAACCGGGCGTTTCTCCCGTTCTACTGTAATACCTTCCCGCGCCAGCTCATAAAGTCTTTTTCCTTTCTGCTTTACCGCGGAATACATCGGTGGAATTTGAAGAATATCTCCACAAAACTGGGTCAATTTTGATGTAAGCTCCTCTCTAGAGACAGAAAAGGAACAAGTACTAAAAACATTCCCAGTACTGTCGAGCGTATCAGTCGTGATTCCCAACTCAAAAGAAGCCAGATATGTTTTATCTGTGTCGGGTAAAAGCGACTGCGCTTTGGTAGCATTGCCCACTAAAATAGGAAGCACCCCAGTTGCCATAGGATCAAGCGTACCGGTGTGCCCCACTTTTTTTTGTTTCAAAAGTCGCCGCATCACTGCGACGACGTCAAACGAAGTATACTCCTTCTGTTTGTCAATAACAATTATTCCATTCATATCGTTTGATCCATTTCCGCTTTGATCGCTTCTAAAATCTGTTGTTTTGCCACAGTAAGTCCGCCGCCGATCGTGCATCCTGCCGCAGCTCTATGTCCGCCACCACCAAACTTTGCACAGATAGCCGACGCATCAAGCGTATCGTCTACTCGCAGCGAAATCTTAAAAATGCCAGATTGTTTTTCTCTAAGAGTAACCCCCACAATAACACCGTCAACTTTGCGCGGGATTGACGCCAATCCATCGAGGTCTTCCTCCGACGCCCCAACTTGTTTACACATTTCATTGGTAACATAAATAAAAGCACATCTGGAATCAAAAAAAAATTCCATGGTTCCCATAACCAGCTTTTCAAGCTCTATTCTCTGCCTTGATTTCTTATCAAACATCAAGCGATTGATCTTTGCCGCATCGATTCCTGTCTTCAACAAATCTGCTGCAATTAAATGCGTTTTTGGCGTGACGTTGGCATACTTAAAGCAGCCGGTATCCGTCGAGATTCCTGTATAAATACAAGAGGCAATTTTTTGATCAATTTCTATTTGTAAAACATGAATCAAATCATAGATAATTTCCGCCGTCGCAGCAGCGTCAGAATCAATAAAGCTTTCCTTCGCATACTGCACATTTGATCCGTGGTGATCAATACAAAGGTCCACTTTATCCCCATACATTGAGAGATTTTCTCCCAACAGCTGACAGTCCGCTACATCAACACTTACAAAATATACCGGCGAAAACTCCTGCTCTTGAACTCCATCAAATAAATAACGGTGCTTCGATGGAACCGTATCGTTGTTAAGAACCTTTGCGTTCTTTCCCAAGCTCTGAAGTGCCAGGCAAAGCGCACAAGCAGACCCCAAAGTATCTCCATCCGGATACTGATGGGTCAAAATAAAAATATTATCTTGTTTTTTGAGAATCTGCGCAATCTCATCTATTCTCATCATTGTGTTCATCCTTCAAGTCATGGAGCAGTTTTGAAATATTCGCGCTGTATTCAATCGAATCCGTTGCATGAAAAGACAACGCTGGGATCTGCCGCAAACGAAGTCTTGCTCCAAGCTCATGTCTGATATATCCTTCTGCTGATTTCAGACCCTGAACAGCTGTCTTTGCCGTTTGCTTTCCTTTGAGCGCGCTAATATATACTTTACAAAACGAGAGGTCTCTTGCCACCTCTACTCTGACAATACTGATCAGCCCTTCGTGTACACGAGGATCCTTCAAGTCCCGCAAAATCGCAGTGAGCTCACGTTTGATATCTTCTTGATTACGATCTGATTTGTGGCTCGGCATACCTTCTCCTCCCCTCTATTGTGAGTTCCAAAAAACAATCTGGAACTCACTTTTCCATTTCTTTAGTTATCTTTGGCTCTAGCCTATAAAAATATTCTTTCGTTAATCTTCACGGTATTCTTCCATCATAAACGCTTCAAAGATATCTCCTTCTTTGATGTCATTAAAATGCTCAAGCCCAATTCCGCATTCGTATCCTTGCGCAACCTCTTTGACGTCATCTTTAAACCGGCGCAGGGAAGAAAGCTTATCTTCTGCGATAACAATCCCGTCTCTAACAATACGAATCTCCGCGTTTCTTGTGATTTTACCGGAAAGCACATAGCTTCCTGAAATCGTTCCAACACCTGTGATTTTATACACCTGACGGCATTCCGCACGACCGAGTTCTACTTCTCTAACCTTCGGCGCAAGCATTCCCTTCATCGCCGATTCGATCTCTTCAATGCAATCGTAGATCACACGGTAAAGCCGCATATCAACACCGTCTCTCTGTGCGTTCTCCGCCGCAACAGGATCAGGCCTGACATTAAACCCAACGATGATCGCGTTCGACGCGTTTGCAAGCATCACATCCGATTCACGGATTGCTCCGACTCCCCCATGAATCACATTGACTCTGACTTCTTCGTTGCTTAATTTTTCAAGCGATTGCCGCACTGCTTCCACGGAACCCTGTACATCTGCCTTAACGATGATCTTCAGCTCCTTAACCTCTCCGATCTGCATCTGATCAAATAAATTGTCAAGGGTTACCTTTGTCTGGGCGTTAAACTGATCTTCTTTTTGTTTTTCTTTTCTTTGTGATACAAGTTCTCTCGCTAAGCGTTCATCGGAAACACAGTTAAAGATATCTCCACCTGAAGGGGTATCGTCAAGTCCGGTGATTTCAACAGGGATAGACGGCCCAGCTGTCTTCACCTTTTCTCCTTTATCGTTCATCATCGCGCGTACACGTCCAACAGACGTCCCCGCAACAATGATATCTCCGATCGAAAGCGTACCATTTTGAACAAGTACCGTCGCAATCGGTCCTCGGCCTTTGTCGAGTCTTGCTTCAATGACCGTTCCCTTTGCAGCACGGTCTGGATTCGCTTTTAATTCCTTCATATCCGCAATCAAAAGCACCATCTCAAGAAGATCATCAATTCCCTCCTTGGTAGAGGCCGATACTGGAATGCATGGCGTATCTCCGCCCCACTCTTCGGGAACGAGTTCGTATTCTGTAAGCTGCTGCTTCACAATATCTGGGTTTGCGCCCTCTTTGTCCATTTTATTGATCGCTACAATAATTGAAACATCAGCGGCCTTTGCGTGGTTGATCGCTTCAACTGTCTGCGGCATGATCCCGTCGTCGGCAGCAACAACAAGAATCGCAATATCTGTTACCTGCGCACCTCTTGCACGCATCGTGGTAAACGCTTCATGGCCTGGGGTATCTAAGAAAGTAATTTCTCTGCCGTCGATGCTAACGCGGTATGCGCCAATATGCTGAGTGATTCCCCCCGCTTCCGTTGAGGTAACGTGTGCATGGCGGATCGCATCTAGAAGGGATGTCTTTCCATGATCGACGTGTCCCATCACAACAACAACGGGTGCTCTT
>CAKSKO010000092.1 GCA_934465125.1 uncultured Eubacteriales bacterium | reverse complement strand
GAGGTAACGTCTGCATGGCGGATCGCATCTAGAAGGGATGTCTTTCCATGATCGACGTGTCCCATCACAACAACAACGGGTGCTCTTGGAACCAAATTATCATCATCGTCTTCACTGTCGTCGATAATCCGCTCTTCAATCGTAACAACAACTTCCTTTTCTACTTTGGCATGAAATTCCATCGAAACAAGACTCGCTGTATCAAAATCAATGACGTCGTTGATCGTTGCCATCGTTCCCATCATCATCAACTTTTTGATGACTTCCGCCGCAGTTGCTTTGAGCCTGATCGCCAATTCTCCAACCGTAATCTCTTCTGGAATCGAAACGGTGATTGGTTTTGCTTTGCGTTCCATCGCGATTCTTTTGAGTCGCTCAGCTTCTGTTTCTCTTTTTGCTGTTCTATTTCTTCCGCGTTGAGAGCGTTGCGTTATTTTTTGCTTTTGAACCGTATTGAAGTTTTTCACTTTCTCCGATGCCATTCGGTCGTATTTCTCATTATATCGTTCAATATCAACATGCGCTGCGCGCGTATCGATTACACGGCCCTCGGGCTTCTTGACAGGAACCGTTCCCACTGCTTGTTGCGACTGCTTCTTTATAGTTGCTGCAGGCTGTTTTGATTTTGGTCCAGTTGGTGTAATTTTACCCGGCATAACTGCCTTGCGTTTTGAAGGAACTTTCTTTTTTTCTTCTTGTTTCTGCGCTTTTCCCTGTGTCTTTTCAGGCTTTGTTTCCTGTTTCTCCTGCACCACTTCTTCCTTTTTCTCTTCTCTTGTTGCAAAATAGGAATCAAAATTTTCCACTTGATTCTTCTGCGTAAAATGATCAAAAATCACGTCAAGCTCCTCTTCATTGAGCGCTGTCATATGTTTTTTGGTTTCCCCAAAATGCTCTTTTAAGAGATCAATGATCTCTCTGTTTGGTACATTTAAATCCTTCGCTACCTCATGTACTCTGTATTTTATCATCATAAATTCTATTCCTCCCGTTCAATCGGTGGTCAGCAATCCGCCATCAGTACTCCCAAAGCATGCTGTTTTTCGTTTCTATAAAAACATCTCTTAACATCTTACTTTTTATCCGCGAT
The DNA here is from genome assembly GCA_934465125.1 of uncultured Eubacteriales bacterium. Lineage (GTDB taxonomy): Bacteria > Bacillota > Clostridia > Oscillospirales > Acutalibacteraceae > CAKSKO01. Next base: position 4,473 of record CAKSKO010000092.1, on the reverse strand, counting down.
TCTCTGCTAGTGTGTGTATTTTTCCCGCAAACCCTGCATCCGTGATACAAAGAATTCCCGTGCGCCTTCTGAATATCGTTTCTAGTTCATCCATCGTTTCTTCCATTGTAAGCAGAGAAGTTTCACTCTCTAAACAAAGCATTTGCATCTTCTCTGCTGTTTTTTGCGATAGATCCAACGACAATAAAACGAGCTTCGCTTTTCCTTTTCGTATCGCTTCCAGAGTCGCGTCTTTCCCAAAACAGAGTTTTCCAGCCTTTCTCGCAATCCCTAAGAAAGATAAAAGCCTATCATTCATTGTAAGACAACTCCTCCTCTAGCTTATTGTATACATCCTCCGGAATTTTGCAGGAAAATGCTCGTTCGAACCTTCTAGATTTCCTCGCAGCCTTCAAACACGTTAAACTCCTGCATACATAAGCGCCTCGTCCCGGTTTCTTCCCGGTGAGATCGAGCGAAATTTCTACTTTACTAGCATCTTCCGCACAGTCATTACTCGGCGCCTTGACTACCCTTACAAGCTCTTTTTTGGGCTTCATTTCACCGCATCCTGCACACATGCGCACCACTTCTCGCTTACCCTTCACGAATTATCTGCTCCTTCCGCTGCATCTCTGATCTGATTTCTCTTTGCTATACGGATTCCTGCTCTTCTGAACTGTAAAACCCACTTTTAGGCTTGATATCAATTTTCCATCCTGTGAGCTTTGCAGCCAATCTTGCATTTTGTCCTCTATTTCCAATCGCAAGCGATAGCTGACTGTCAGGTACTGTTACCTGACAAGAGTGTGTTCCCTGCGGGTCAACCTCTACTTTTAATACCTCAGCAGGAGACAGTGCCGCCGCGATAAATTTTTCTGGATCTTCACTGTAGTTTACGATATCAATCTTCTCTCCACCTAGCTCTGATACAATTATGCTCACCCTCGCTCCTTTTGGTCCAATACAGGCTCCAACTGCGTCAACATCCTCTTCCTTACTATAAACAGCAATCTTCGTCCTCGAACCTGCTTCTCTGGAAACTGATTTGATTTCGACCGTTCCATCATAAATTTCCGGAACCTCTGTTTCAAATAATCTTTTGACGAAGTCAGGGTGTGTTCTCGAAATAATGACCTTTGGTCCTTTATCTCCTTCTCTAACATCAACAACGTAGACCTTAATATGGTCTCCTTCCTTCAATTCTTCATTCCCGATTTGTTCGCTCTTCGGAAGAACTGTTTCTGCTTTTCCAATTTTTAAAGTGGCCGCTTTGCTTCTCATATCAATTCTCTCAACCGTAGCAGTGACAAGCTCTTGATGGCGGCTTTGGAACTCCTGCATTACCTGCCCGCGCTCTCCGTCACGAATCCCTTGGCGGATGATGTTGCGCGCCGTTTGGGCCGCAATTCTACCAAATTCCTTTGTGTCAAGCTTTACCCCAACGAGCCCACCGATCTCTGCATTCTTATCAATCTTTCTTGCGTCAACCAGCGCGATCTCCTTGCCCTTATCCAAAACATCCTCAACAACCGTCTTGCGTAGATAAACCTCAAACACTCCTGTTTGAGGATCCATATTGATCATCGCATCTTCGTTTCCATTATAACTGCTTTTACATGCCGTTAAAATCGCCTTTTTAATCTTGTCAAGCATAAAGTCTACCGGAATTCCACGCTCTTTTTCAAGCAGTGCCAGCGCCTCATAAATTTCATTATTCATGAAATAACCTCCATTCTATTCATTAAAGTCATCAAGTTTGACTGATACCATTTCTTTTTTCAATATTGTGATCTCGGTTCTGTCCTCCAATGAAATTGTCACCGTTTTTTCATCTGCTGATTTTAAAGTTCCTTTTCTCTCTTTTTCTCCGTTTTCCATCGGCCGAATCATACGAATAATCACTCCAGCACCTAAAAACCGTTCAAAATGTTCAGGCCTAACCAGTTCCCGCTCGATTCCCGGAGAAGAAACTTCTAAACAATAGGAAACATCTATTGGATCAAGCCGGTCAAGTGGACCGTCAATCGCCCTGCTCATTGCTTCACAATCCTCAATCGTAACTCCTTCTTCTTTCTCAATAAAAATTCGTAAAAACCATTCGGAACCTTCTTTTAAAAATTTGATATCCCAAAGCTCTAACTCCAATTCTTTTGCGATCGGTTCTGCAATCTGCCATACCAACTCGACCGTATTTTTACCTTGTTTCTTTTTTGCCATTATTTCACCCCTATACAAATAAGAGAGCGGGTTGCCCCACTCTCCTTTATTTTTACTTATACATTTTTACTTTCTTTTCTTATTCTATCACAATTTAAAATCTAATGCAACAGCTCATTGCAGATCAAACTTATAAAGTTTTTGAAATAAAATTCTCTATCTTTGTTTATTTTTTTGTTTTGGACGCATTAATAAAGCTTACTCCGCCTGTACTTTGATAAAATAAAACCCCTGTTACTTTACTTCCCGACGCAAAATATCTGCTTTGATAATAAAGAGGATAAAACGCCACTTGTTCCGATAAATATGTTTCAGCTGCTGAACAGTTATCTGCTTTTTCTTCAATTGGCGCCAATTCTGCATTGGTAAGCAGCTGATCATATTCCTCGCTTTTCATATCGCAAGGGTTTCCTTCTGCATTTGACCGAAATAAAGAAAGCACTTCAAGCGGATCATCTGTTTGAGAAAAAACTGGCGTCAGTGCAATTTGGAAATCTCCAACTTGAACACGATCGCTCAGCTTTCCTTCTGAGATTGGCTGCATATTAAAATAATAACCCAATTTCTCATTCCAAAGCTCCAGCATACTGCTGACCATCGACTTGATTTTTACGTCATCAGGACAAATCACTGTAACAGTTGGCAGCAAATCAAGGTTCAATTCTCGAAGACCTGATAAAAGTATCTGCCTGCTGTTATCTGATCCTTTTAAATAAATTTTTTGCCCCACCTGACCTCGGTATGACTTTCCATTTACTACCGCTGTATCCATTACAATTCCATTCGCCTCTGTACAGTTCTCAGGAATATCTTTTAAGATGTAGTCCCTCGAAAGCGATTCGATAAAGCTTTTTCTAACATTCAAATTTTGAAACACTTCATCTGAAAAATTAAAGCAAAGCCCCCAAGTAGTGTCTTCAAACGATGTTAAATGATAGCCCATTTCTTTTGCTTGACTCACCTGTGCTCCCAAAAGCGGACCTGCATCAACTTCCCCGCTTTTTACCGCTTTGATTAGATCTGAGGTATCTTTCCCGATCGAAAACGTCACGCCCGCGGGTATTGGTTTTACCTGACCGATATAATTTTCATTTCTAAGCAAATAGAGATTTTCTCCGTGGTTCCACCCATACTTTGTTTGAACCCGAAACGGACCGTTGCAAAGAATCATTGTGCTGTCAAGCCCGTATTGTCCATTTGTCAATTCAAAAAAAGCTTGATTACACGGCATCGCAGGCGCTGTTGACAGCAACCTTGGAAAATCTTCATAGGAATATTCAAGCTCTATCTTTAATGTATAATTGTCCTGCGCCAAAACTCCTAAACTTGAAACCGGGAGTTCTCCCGAATTTACCTTTTTTGCATTTTTAATCGAAAACAGCGTTTTTGCAGTCTTCGAATCTGTCTCTGGACTTAATGTCCTCTTAATCCCATATAAAAAGTCGTCCGCTGTAACTGGTGTTTTCTCTTCGTTAGACCAAAAAGCATCCTTCCTCAAATAAAATGTAAAAGAAGTATGATCCTGATTGCTTTTCCAGCTTAAAGCCGCTCCGGGAATTACCTGGTTATTTTCATCGATTCTCGTTAACCCCTCAAAGATGTTCGTAATCACTAGCTGCGCCGGTGCATCCTCCGCGATTTGCGGATCGAGCGTCTGCGGATCACTCTCTAAATTATAAAAAATCACCTGGTTTTCAGGACTGTCTTTACTGCTACTGCATGCTGTAAACGAAACGAAAACCGCCAGTATCAGTAAAACAAAAATCACTTTTTTCATTCACTTATCCCCTGCATTGGTTATTCTTTCTATATGTTTGTTATCATATCATTTTGTCTGTGGCTTTGCAATCATTTATATGGATCAAATTACTTTTTATGATATAGAAACGCTCCTGCTTATCAAACAGGAGCGCCTCTGCGTTCTTCAGCGATTGGTTATTTGAACATATACTGCACATTGTCGATTAGGTCTTCGACCATGTGAAGAGCTTTTCCAGCTTTTTTTTTCATCTGTTTGTCATTTTTCATCATCTGACTTCCGACAAAACCCACTACCATCCCAGCAGCGATTCCTGACCCTACTCCTTTAACAATTCCCATTGTATTTTTACGCATTAAATAGCACCTCCAAATTAAAATAATGATTCTGAGCGTCAAAGTTAGATTCTCCCTTCCTTTTCTAATTAACAATGAAACATTCTGGAAACTTTGTAAATCAATTCTGATATTGGTATTTTTTATTTTATTTCGTTTAATTGATCGCTGTTTTTTGGG
>CAKSKO010000091.1 GCA_934465125.1 uncultured Eubacteriales bacterium | reverse complement strand
GCTTCACACTGGTGCGAGTGACGGGACTTGAACCCGTACGTCATAGACACACGCCCCTCAAACGTGCCTGTCTGCCAGTTCCAGCACACTCGCTCATCATCAACTGTTTAAGTATAGCACGTTTAATATTGATTGTCAATACAATTTTATTTCTTTTTGTAAAATTGTTTTATTTCAGATGAATTCGGCGTTACAAAGACTGTTCTTTGATTGGTATAAATTACTCTTCCAGGTTTTGATCCTTGCGGTTTACTCACATAACGAACCAGAGTATAATCCACTGGTACATTAGAAGACTCCTTCGCCTTGCTATAGTAAGCAGCTATTATTGCAGCTTCCTTCAATGTCGATTGTTTTAGCTGTTTCCCATTGGCGAAAAGAATAACATGCGAACCGGGAATATCTTTTACGTGGAACCAGATATCATTTTTTCTGGCCTGTTTTAGCGTCAATTGATCATTCTGACGGTTATTTCTTCCGACCAAAATCTCACAGCCATCGCTAGAAACAAACCGATGCGGCGGCACCGGTTTTTGAGCTTTCTTTTTATCTTTTTTCACACGAAGGTAACCCTGCTCTGATAATTCTTCCCTTAGTTCCATTAACTCGCCCTCTGATTCTGATCTGTTTAAGGCGTCAATTACTGTTTCAATATACTCTTGTTCTTTCTTTGCCTCTTTAATTTGCTCTAAAAGTATCTGTTCAGCCGTTTTTTGCTTTCGGTATGCTTTATAATACTTTTGTGCATTTTGTGATGCTGTTAAACGCGGGTCTAATGGAATCCGTATCACTCTTAGATCTTTATCATAAAAATCTTCTAAATCAGCATAAGGTATTCCCTTGTCAATTCGATACAGGTTTGCGCTGATGATATCCCCGCATCGCTTTGCATGTTCACGATCACCACATTTTTTCAGTTCAAGTGTCTGTACTTCTAACTTTCGAGTAATCCGTTCTAAAGTAGTAGTCAATACTTTTCTTAAATCATGTGATTTAACACGCATTCGTTCGCTTTTGTCGCGTTCATAATAAAAATCATCTAAAAGGCTAGAGAACGTTTCATACTTGCTTAGTTTCGCAAAATCTTCATATTGGCTGATATGCATAAATGTAAAATCAATCGGTTTGCCCGATTGTTCCAAAACCAAATATGGCTCACCCGTTTGTTGCTTACAAATTCCCATAAGCCTATTCAGAAAATAGCGAAGCCGTTTTACCTCTTCTTCTTGAAGGTCTCCGGCAGCTTTTATCTTTCCTCTACATGTCAAATACGAAAGTTCTCTGCAAACAATTGAGGATACTCCCTGAAGTGTCGAAAGAATCGCCTTATCAAGCAACAACTTCTGTTTTCTCTCAATCTCTAATATTATCTGCTGCTCTGCGTCCTGCAACATACAAATTTTATCCTGACTTGGAGGTAGCTGATATTTTAGGCCAGGGAGTACCATACGCTTTGAGGACATTTCTGCGTCGACCCGTTTGAGTGAATCAACAATCTTTTCATTTTCATCTAGGATAACCAAGTTGCTGTATTTTCCCATAATCTCGATCACAAGCGTTATGACAACATTGTCCCCTAGCTCATTAAATGCGGCAAAATCCAAATACAACATCCGTTCCAGCTCTGGCTGACGGATTTCCAAAAGCTTTGCTCCAGAAAGTTTTTTTCTTAGTAACATACAAAACATTGGAGGAGTCTTAGGATTTTCTATTGCATAGTTGGTAAAATGGACTCTCGGGCTATTTGCCCTAACGGATAGCAATAATTTATGGCAGTCGCTTCTTGTCCTTAAAAACAACACAATTTCTTCTTTATTTGGTTGATAAATCTTATCGACCCTTGCTCCGACTGCTACCTGTTCAAGTTCTTTTTTGATCTGCCTTAAAAAAACACCATCGAGTGCCATAAATTTCTCCTTTTCCTTTTAGCAGTATTTCGTTATATCTTGAAATACTTCTGATTTTTGAAACTGAACTGTCGGGAATTGTTCCGTTAATGTTCTTAAAAGTGGTTCTATCACAAGATCCTCTGTTGCGAAATGTCCAGCATCCACAACCGTAATACCAGCTTTTTTTGCTAATAAAAGCTCGTGATGCTTGATTTCACCCGTTACAAAGGCATCAGCACCACAGGAAATCGCCCTGTAAATGAAATCTCCTCCCGCACCGGAACAAATTGCAACTCGTTTAATTTGCCGAGCACCTTCTGTATAACGAACCCCCGAACAACGTAAATGATCTTTTACATATCGCGCAAACACTTCAGGAAGTTGCACTTCTTCAAGTTCTCCTACAAGACCACAAACAGTCATTTTTTGAATCGCTTCTGTTTGAAATATATCATACGCCGGTTCCTCATAGGGATGAACCTTCTTCATTGCTGCAATCACATCTTCGACTCTTTGTGGAGCACAAATCATTTCCACTCGGGTCTCTTTTACTGATTCATATGTTCCTTGTTCACCGACAAACGGATCCGCGCCATCCGTTGGTAGGAAATTTCCGATACCGTCTATCGAAAAGCTACATCTTTCGTAATTCCCTAATGCTCCTGCACCAGACTCTGCCATCGCAGTTTTGACGTCTTCTGCCTGATCGAGTGGTACGAACACAACAATTTTAACATAGTTTCTCGTCTTATAAATCGATAACGGTTCCCTTTTTTGAAGACCCAAACAGTCCGCTAAACAGGTGTTTACTCCACCATCTGCCATATCAAGGTTTGTATGTGCACAAATAGCATGAATGCCTTCTTTGGCTAACAAATAAGGAATATCCCCATTCATCAAGCGCTTTAAAGGTTTAAAAATTACAGGGTGATGGCTAATGATAAGCTCTGCTCCCTTTTCTTTTGCTTCTTTTACTACTTCTTCTGTAATATCTAAAGAAAGTAAAACACTCGTAACAGTTCCGACTGGATCTCCTACCAGCAGTCCACAATTATCAAAATCCATCGCTGTTTCAAACGGTGCTATTTGATCAATAAAACAATTGATCTGCTTAACTGTTGTCATCGTTAATTCCCCCTCTACATTTCTGAACTTATTTTGAAAGATCTTTTAGCTTCTCAATTATGCTATAAAGATGCTCCGCTTTTTTTTTCTTTCCCGCTATTAAGAGTCCCTTTAGACGGTTTTGTAAATGGAGTACCTCTTTTTGTACATACCATTTTCCCTCATCTGAAAGCGGACGTGACAGCATTCCAATATAAGGGTAAAGCTCATCACAAGTAAAGGGTTTCTTCTCATATTCCGCACACATCACGGTATAAACCCGGTTTTCCGTGCTGACTGCTGTTTCCTCAAGTATCCGGAATCCTTCCCTCTGCAAAAAGCATCTGAGCGGTTCAGCAGCCGTCATCGGCTGGAGAATCAACCGTTTTTCTTTATCTTTTAGCCATACTGCTTTCTTGATTATCTCAGCGATCAATTCCCCACCCATGCCCGCGATTACAATGTCTTCTGCTTCATAAGGTTTAATCTGCTGCAAACCATCAGAAAGACGCGTTTCTACAATTTCTGAAACATAATATTTTTCGATATTTCTGCTGGCACTCCTCAAAGGACCTACTCGCAAATCAGCAGCAATCGCACGAGAGATTAATCCCGATTTCGCCATCCAAACGGGCAAATACGCATGGTCGGTCCCTACATCTACTAATTTTGTGCCTTTTCGCACCATCTGTGCACAAAGCTGAAGTCTCGTATTCAACAGAAAAACTGGTCTATTTCCCACAAAATCCTCCTAATCACCACCTAGCGGTGGAGCACATCGCGCACTTGAGATGCGTGCAACTTTTTATTTGATCTCACACGACAAAACGATATTCCTTACAACCATTCTCGTCACCTAGCGGTGGAACACATCGCGCACCTGAGTTACGTGCGACTTTTTCCTTTGTTTCCGCAATTTAGCATTTATGTCTTTTCTCATCACCTATGTTATTGTATGTATCGTATTTTATAAACGCATGATTCTTTTCATCATATGATGAAATTTATTGATATAAGTTGAAATCACTTCTGATACTGCATAATCATATAACAAAAATACAACATTTCCTACCAGTAAAAATACAAGCGGAATTGATATTCCAAAGACAATAAATGAATCACTTGGAATATGTAAAATATAAACAGAAACCAAAAATGAAATAATCATCGCTGCATTAAATACCAAAAATTTAATCACGTATTGTAAAAATTTCTTTGAAAGGCGTTCAATATTCTCTTTTAAAATCGGATAATATCCAAAGAAAAACACAAAAAGAACCGCTGCCTCTTTATCCGCTGCAAAAAATACAGATAAAATTGAAACAGCAGCAAATACCATCCACGCCCATTTGTTGCCCAATTCTATTACAATAATGACTAAAGCAATTCCTGCAAGCGCCGGCAGTGCATACGTACCAATCGAAATGAGTCCAGTCAAAAACATCAAAATGAAACTAAGCGCTGTAACAATACCGCCTAAAGCCACTTTTTTACTGTTTTCCATACTGCACCTCCAACAGATTAGATTAACAACATCTAATCAAATCACCACCCATACATTCGCAACAGCAATCCGCACAAAGAAGAGAGGTACAAACATCACATCCGCTACACCCACCAACAGTAGGCCTTGCAGGATTATATCCCCCATAAATCCCGCTCCGCTGATTATTTACTTGGTTCATAGCGGCTCTGTATTCCTGATTTGCGGGATCCATCGAGCAGGCAGTCTTAAAATGTCGGTAGGCTTCTTCCATCCATCCTCTTTTATAAAGGACTGTCCCTTTTAAAAAATACCATTCGGCATCTCTTCCATTTGAGGGAACTCCGTTTAAAATCTGTTCTGCATCAGCAATTCTGCCATTCATAATAAGGTTTCTAACGTCGCTATAGCTACTACTTCTATGATACGTCCCTTGAGTTCCAGTTCCCCCTGCCCCGGATCGCTTTTTCTTACGTTCATCAACAATTGTGTCATACGCTTCATTAATCTCTTTCATTTTTTCCGCTGCTAAATCAGACAAAGGACTCTCCTGATAATTATCAGGATGATACTTTTTTGCCAGTTCCCGATAAGCTGCTTTTATTTTTTCATCTGTATCATATGGCGATACCCCTAATATCTTATAAGGATCCGACATTTTTCTTATCCCTCTCTTTATCAAATAAAATCTGTTTTTGTATCATTGACAGCCCTAACATCATAATATTCTCTATAATGGCATCAAAATGCTTCAGTTCCAGCAATCGATAGGAGCTGATTGCATGATATAATGTTTGATTCAATATTTCGTTGATATATTCCTCAGGGCAAAATGTTTCGCCTAACTCCGCTTTCTTCTCTTCCAATAATTTAAGAAAGGGGTTAAAGTTATTTTCTTTTTGATCTGTTTCCATATCATCGGCAGCATCAATCAAGTAAACCCAACGCCCAATATAGTAGCCAAACTGCTTTAAAACGCGTTTTTCTGTTTCATCCTTCGCAATCATTACACAAATCTTTGAAAGCATCCTAGCTGTCGCCTCTGCACTCTGATCAACTCCCGTTTCGCCGCTCGCTTCATATTTTGCCTGAT
>CAKSKO010000090.1 GCA_934465125.1 uncultured Eubacteriales bacterium | reverse complement strand
CTCCTGATGGCTATGCTTTTGGAGAGTTCCAGGAAGTTATGTTAAATCCATCAGAAATTTCAGAAAGTTCAGGTTTTAAGATAAAAAAAGGCAAACCCACCGGAAAGGAAGGGGAGAAACAAGATACTGTCCAAAAAGAAGGTGGTACCACAAGTTCAGTTCACATGACACTGATTTTTGATCTTGTTGAGGCATATATGGATTATAAGAACAAAGCGCAAAGCGCTCCACAAGCGATTAAAACGGTGCTGTCTGCGATTGATCAAGGCGGTTTTCAGAAGGGAGTAGAAGAAGGCGCAAAGCTTTACACAGATCCTACAAGTGGTGCAAAAATCGATTTGTATAACGAACAGCTTACATGCTATAGAAGACTTCAAAAAGCAGCTGAGAATCAGCGTAGGGTTTTCTTTCTCTGGGGTTGCCTAGAATACCATGGATTTCTTACAAGCTTTAACTCCAAGATGACTTATTTTTCTAGACAGGGAGCGCCGCTGCGAGCGGAAGTATCACTTTCTATGGAAGTAGTGAATCTGGCAGAATACGCGGAACAACTCGAGAACGATCGAATTGAAAAAGAGAAGGCAAAGCAAAAGGCAGAAGAAGAACAAGTTGAGAGAGATACAAAAGTTGGAACAACTTAAAGGGAGATGACGTTTTGGACTTAGAAGCATTGGCAAAACAGTATGGAGGTTTTTTAAAACCGTTTCAATATATTACAATTGATGGAAAAAAGTTAGAAGACAAAACGTTGGTTATCGAAGATGTCTCTGTAGTTTTGACGAGTGGATATGAGGCAAGTATTTGCTCGTTAAACGTGCTGGGGAAGAATTCTAAATATTCTGAAGATGAGTTAAAGGTTAACCCAGGTCTTGCCCAAAATTTTAAGTTGGGTTCCAAAATAGAAGTGTTCATGGGATATGGCTCGGAAAAGACCGTTGAAGATACCACTAAAATGGTGTTCAGCGGAGTGATTACATCGATTGAGTTTGTTTATTCCTACGATGACGTCAGGTATATGGTAGAGGCGATGGATGTGAAAGCATTTATGATGAACAACCGTCGATCGGAGCTGAAAAAGGATATTACCAAGTACTCGGATGCGGTGACGAATGTGCTCAAGGATTACAGTGCGCTCTATACGGAAATGACAGTCGATCAGACAGAGGAATTAACCGTACCGATCGAGCAATACAATCAAAGCGATTATGATTTTGTTGTTGGTATCGCAAGAAAAATTAATTATCTGTTTTTTGTCGTGCAGGGGAAGGTATATTTTATTAAATATACCACCAATAAGGATTCAACCGTCACAATTACACCTGGTCGTTATTTGCGATATTTTAGGAGGGAAACAGCACTCAACAACCAAGTGAAATCAGTAACGGTCAGAAGCAACGACGAGTTAAATCCTGATGAGCCCTTTGAGGGAAAAGCGACGTCGGTTGACACCATTGGAAAGGGAAGTCAAGGAGGCAGTGATGCATCTAGTTTTATCGACGAAAATAAAGACAGATTGATCATTGATAATACGATAAAATCCGCAGCTGAAGCAAAAGCGCGCGCCGAAGCGGAGTTATTGAAGATTTCCATGCAGTTTGCGACGGGTGAGTTCGAAGTGATTGGTATTCCTGAGATAGAACCGGGGAAATTTGTAACGGTTCAAAAAATCAATGAAGATTTCGATAACGACTATTTTATCACAGAGGTTAAACATGTAATGAATGAGGATGGGTACAAAACGATCTGTAAGTTTGAGGTGAATAAGATATGAATGAGATATATGGGCAAATAGATGATCTCATTACAAGTAAATTGCATGAACTTGCTCTTGGGGTAACAGTTGGAATTGTTACGAGTTTAGATGACGAAGAAAAAATGGGGCGAGTCAAAGTAAAGCTTACAAACCGTTCCACTTCCGACTATGAAACAGATTTTATCCGTGTGGCGTCGCCTATGGTAGGTGAAGAGAGCGGTATGTTCTTTATGCCGGAGGTTGGTGACGAAGTTTTGGTCGCGTTTTGTGATGGAGATATTACAAAACCGTATGTGATAGGCTGCTTATATAATAAAAAGAAGAAACAGCCGGCTCAGATTGAAGATCAGAAGAATGACGTTAAGATGATTAAGACAAAAAGTGGTCACATGATCACATTTAACGATAAAGAAGGAGAAGAAAGCGTAGAAATTATCACTTCCGCTGAAATGAAGTTGACATTTAATGATAAAGATACTATCATCACAGTAAGTGATAAAGACAAAAAGAATGTTATAACGCTTGATGCGAAAAAGGGAGCGATTTCCATTGAGGCAGATAAGAAGATTGAGTTTAAAGCAGGAAACGCCACAATTACTCTCGACGGCGGAATTAAGATGGAGGCACAAAAAAACCTTGAAGTAAAGGGCCAGCAGGTGAAAATCGAGGGGCAAAGCGGAGTGAATGTAAAATCATCAGCAAATCTGCAATTAGAAGCTTCTGCAATGGCAAAGTTAAAGGGGGCTATGACACAGATTAATTAATGTTCAGGAATAAATTGAAATCATCGATATTTTCCATGCAAAATATCAGATGATTCTTTGCTGATAGTATGGTGCATGGAGAATTGAGGTTTGATATGGCAAAGATCAGAGGATGGAAATTTCCGGTGGATATTGACGAAACGACCGGAAAGATTATGACGGTTGACGATAATGAAAATGTTAAGCAATCTGTAAAAATTATTTTGCAAACAGAAAAATCAGAACGGAAAATGCGTTCAAATTTTGGAACAAGCTTAAATAGGTTTATGTTTCAAAATGTCGATCTCTCTCTTGTAACGAGGATGTCTGACGAAATAGACCGCTCTATCCGACTTTGGGAAGGGCATATTAAGCAATTATCGGTAACGGTAAGGCAATCTCCGGAAAATATAGCAGCAGTTCTTGCAGAAGTATCTTACATTACTGATCTTAGCCCTCAACAAGAGACAATTACAAAAGAATTCAGCATCGATAATTTAGATAATTAGCGTAAAATTATTTTGAAAGGGGGATTACCATTGAATGTTCCTAAGATTGACAATAGAGATGCAAAAGATATTTTAAAACAAATCAAAGCCTTGGCAGAACAGTATGTTCCGGAATGGAATTATGATGAAACTGACCCAGATGTTGGCGTTGTATTTTCAAAGATTTTTGCAACGATGTTCGAAAACACAATCAGCAGATTCAATCGTACACCCTATAACCACTACATCAGCTTTTTAAATCTGCTTGGAGCAAAATTGCTGCCATCGATTTCTTCAACTGGAATGGTTACAGTTTCTGTTGTCCCAAACTCAAACGGTGTTTACATCGAAAAAGGTACCGCACTATACGCATCTGCTGATAATGATGAAGGCAGGGTGTTTTATGAAACAATGGATTCCATGTATGCAATTGATAATAAAATTAAAAGCATTTTATCGACAGACGCTCAGGAGGATTCGATTGTAAAAATATACGACAGTAATATCGATGATGAAATAAATTCTTTCCGCGTTTTTGATCACACGGTCTATGATAATCTTCAGGAGCATGTGATCTATTTTGCCGATGATATTATTCTTAAAACAAAAGAAAAATCAGATTTTATCTTACAGTTTCATGATGAACAATCCCTCAAAAATAATGAAATTCTTCCCGACCTTTTTTTAGATCGGCACAATGTAACTTGGCAGTATTATAAAGAAGGGCAATGGAGGGACATTTCTGACGTCCAAAAACACGAAAATGGATTAAGGATGCTGTTTGACGATACAACAGAAACATGTGAGGTTATGAACACTCAATCAAGATTCATTAGATGTGTGTTTGATAGGATTCCGGATAAGGATTTATGTTTAACAGATATTACATATGCAGCTCAGGCAAAGTCCCTTACTCCTGATGCTTTGCTCTTTGATACGACAGAACTTTCTGAAACAGATTTTTTCCCATTTGGAGAGCAGTATTATGCATACAGTGATTTTTACATTTCATCGGACGAAGCATTTGTCAAGAAGGGTGCGCGTGTTGATATCACAATTGATATGCAGTTTGTAAAGGTTAAAGTCAACACAGAACCTCTGCCGGACAATACAAAATACAAATATGTCATGACAGATCTTGATTTTCAGTCTCCGGAACCATCGGATATTGAGATTGAGAAGGTGGCTTGGGAATATTGGAACGGAATTGGCTGGGCAAGATTGTATTCAGATAATACAAATGAAGATTTCTTTGTTGCGAAGACTGGAGAAAATCAAAAAAAGGTACTATCATTTGTTTGTCCTGACAATATTGAAAATATCGTGCTGGGGCCTTATGATAGTTGCTTTATCAGAGCAAGAATCCTGAAAGTAAAGAATCCATTTAATGTAATGGGAAATTATATCACTCCATATATCCACACTGTAACGATCGATTATGACTATCCCGATGCAATGCGAAAATGTGATAAGTTATTTATCCACTCCAATATGAGAAGCGATATCATATTGCTTTCAGAAAATGAAAGAAAGCCTTTGCTTAAAAAAATGTTATGCGAGCATCCGACGATGTATTTTTGTTTAGATAAGCCGATTGTAAAAGGACCTACGAGAATCCTTTTTGATATTGAAACAGGGCTATTCTATGATAATCCATCTCTTAGATGGGAGTATTACGCGAAAAACAAACAAGGTGAATTTGAATGGCAAAACATTGAAGTGATGGATATGACAGAAAACTTTTCACATAGTGCCATCATTACAGTGATCGGGAAAAATAATTTTGCCAAGACCACCTTATTTGGGCAGGAAGGGTATTTTTTAAGGATTCTCAACCACGACAGTAGATATTCCTGCAAGAAAAATACAAGAAGCCATCCATTGGTAAATGGAATTCATCTGAATACAGTACAAGTATTTCAGAGAGAATCTCATGTCCCGGAATACTTTTCGATCGAAAATGGGGAAGAAAATAAAGTTTGCCGGTTGTCGAGTAAAAATATTTCAGAGGCACGTGTCTGGGTGAACGAATTTGAAAAATTATCAACAAATGAAGAAGAATTCTATATTAAGTCAAGGGATGACCTTGCGAAAATAGAATACGACCAAAAGGGAAGTGTATCTGCTATTTGGGTGGAATGGAAAGCCATTCCCAGTATCGCTGCGGCAGGACCCTTGGAGCGTGCTTTTGAAATAGACTATAACAAAGGCCAAATTTTATTTGGAAACGGCAAACATGGGAAAATCCCTCCCTACCAAGAGCAGCAGAGCATTAAGGTTTTATATAGTATGTCGGAAGGGAGCATCGGAAATATTGGTAAAAATGAAATTTTAGGTTTTTCAGATGCAGTGCCTTATGTTAACTCTGTTGTAAATTTAAAGCCGATGATCGGTGGGGTCGATATGGAAACGGTCGATTATTCTGCTAAGAGAATATCTGGAAAGCTCAGTGGGATGGATCGAATTGTTACTTTGGATGATTTTGAAAATTGCATCTGCTATAATGATAGGAATATTTCAAGAGTAAAGTGTATGGCGCATACTAATGAGCTTAGTGAGCCGGAGATGGGAACGATTTCGATTGCAG
>CAKSKO010000089.1 GCA_934465125.1 uncultured Eubacteriales bacterium | reverse complement strand
ACTTATCGGTGAACACCATAAAGAACAGAAAAAAAAGGACACATTAAAAAAAAGAATACAAAGTTTAAACGAAAACATTGAAAAAGGAGAAAGCTACATCCAAGATATTATCGAAACGGTTGAATTTCTTCCTTCTTTGTTTGTAGAAAAAGAAACATTGCAAACAATGGAACAAGCGTATGTTGCAATGGAAGCGAGCAAAAAGGAATGTAAGAAGCAACAGGGCGTATACGACGAATTGAAAGCAGAGTATGAGAAGCAAAGTGTGAAACAAGAGGCGTTAAAGGCTCAATTATATTATGCAGAGCGTTTATTTGGGGAGAATATTACACTTACGCTTGCAGCCCGCTTAAAAGAGGGAGAGCCTTGTCCTGTTTGTGGGTCAAAAGTGCATCCGAATCCTGCCAAGGGAATGCTAAAACAGAGTGATATTCCTGCTGAAAAACAGATTGAGCTTCTAAGAAGGTCTATTCAAAAAGAGGAAGAGACTTTACAAGAAATTCATTCCAATATGACTGTGGCATTTGCGAAGCTGAAAAATGATCAGAACGAATATCAAAAACAAATAGCAATCTGTGACCAATTTTGTACCGATCGTAAAACCCTTCAAATTAGATCTGAAAAGTTAAAACAACAGTTGGAGGAAGCGCAAAAAGCGCAGTCTTTGCTACCGCAGGCGAGAAAACGACTTAGGGAAAGAAAACAAGAACAAAAAGATTTGATAGAACAAATTGAACAGATAGAAAAAAAGGAGCAGAAAATTGTTCAAAAACTTGAGATGATCAAAGCAAAAGAGCAAATTGTTTTCGATGAACTGCCAATGGAACGAGAAGCATGTGGGAAAGTTAATCAAACGATTAAAAGTTATCGGCTGAAGTTAAATGATGTTCAAACAAAGATAGATGAAATTGAAACCTGCAGTGCAGCATTAAAAACGGAACTTATGGTGGCAAAAGCGAATGAAGAAAGAATTCAACAAGAACTGTTGCGGCAAAAAAATGAATATCAACAAGAGAGTTCGAAGGTATGCTTGGAATCATTGGAGGTAAGTTTTTACGAGTCGGAATGTAAACGATTGACCGATAAAAGTAAGGATCTTTCAGAAAAAGTTGGAAGTATTAAGCAGCAGATACAATTGATTCAAAAAACAGAAGCGTTATTAAAAGAGCTGCAGAAAAAGAGTGACCAGCTAGAAGCAGAGTACTCAAAATTTGCCAGAGTATCCCTTTTACTTCAAGGCAATAATGCAGGAAAAATGCCGATTAAGATGTTTGTACTTTCTATCATGTTTGATGATATTTTAAGTGCAGCAAACCTTTATTTCTCGCAATTCAGCTGTAACCGCTATAGTTTAAGTCGGGTAAAAGAAGGTGGAATAGGCAGAGGATTTCGAGGACTGGAGATCGAGGTGTTTGATGCGTATTTTGGAGGAGTACGAACGATCGACACGTTGTCTGGAGGAGAGCTGTTTTTAGCGTCGTTGTCCCTGGCATTCGGTTTATCGGATGTTGTTCAAAGCTACGCTGGGGGAGTGCGTTTGGATTCTATTTTTATTGATGAAGGATTTGGCTCGCTTGATGAGGAAACACTCGATACTGCGATAAAAGCATTGAAACAAATTCAGAAAATGGGTAGGACGGTTGGAGTTATTTCCCATGTCAGTGAGTTAAAAAGTCGGATTGCTGCGAAGCTGATAGTTTATCAATCAGAGGATGGGTACCAAAATGTAATGATAAAAGGCTAGTACGGATCGTATCGAAGTTGGATTTAGACAACGTCATATCATTCATTCAGATTTATATATTGTTTTCATGAAAGAACAGATAGAAGAAACGAAATTCTCCTATCTGTTCTTTTATAGATAAAGCAAAATACTGTTAATTTAACCGAGTTTCTCCAACTCTTTGAAATAAGCGTTTTATACCGAAGAGAAGGCCGCGATGATTGGAAAAACTAAGATCTGAATCTTCAGATAAAATTTGTTTTGCGGCTTCTTGTGCTTGCAAAAGCAGCGCCATATCTGTGATCATATCGGCAATTTTTAGGTCGGGAAGTCCATGCTGCCGGCTACCGAAAAAGTCGCCTGGTCCGCGGAGCTTTAAATCTTTGTCCGCGATCCGAAATCCGTCGTTGGTTTCTGTCATGATCTGTAACCGCCGCAATGCTTCTTCATTTTGTGCGTCGGAAACAAGAATGCAGAAGGATTTAAAAGATCCACGTCCGACCCGTCCTCTAAGCTGGTGAAGCTGCGAAAGACCAAAACGTTCCGCATTTTCAATGACCATAAATGCAGCGTTTGGGACGTCGACTCCTACTTCGATTACAGTGGTAGAAATCAGTAAATCGATTTCTCCTTTAGAGAAGGAATTCATAATGATTTCTTTTTTAGAAGCAGACATCTTTCCATGAATCATCCCAACATGAAATTGTTTAAATTCTTCTGCTTTGATTTTTTTATAATATTCCTCAGCAGATACCAGGCTATTTTCATTTTCTTCCACAAGAGGACAGACAATATATCCCTGTCGACCTTCTTTGATAAGTTTTTTTAGAAAACCAAACATTCTTTGACGCTTTTTTGTGTCGATTGCAAAGGTATCGATTTTTTGTCTGCCAGGAGGGCGTTCATCGAGAACGGAAAGGTCCAAATCACCATAGATGATTAGCGCGAGGGTCCTGGGGATAGGCGTCGCGGACATCACCAAAAGATGCGGATTCTGTCCCTTGCAGGAGAGCGCCGCGCGCTGCGATACGCCAAATCGATGCTGCTCATCGGTAATAACTAAACCTAGATTCAGGAAAGAAACGTCATCGGATAAGAGTGCGTGCGTTCCAATAATTAGGTCGATTGCACCGTCTGTAAGTGCAGATTTAATCTTTTTTTTCTCGGGAGCACGAGTCGAGCCTGTTAAAAGAGCGATATTGATCCCTGTTTCAGCAAAGAGTTTTTTAAACCAGTTATAATGCTGTTCTGCGAGTATTTCAGTCGGCGCCATAAAAGCGACCTGCATCTGATTTTTAATGGCAGCATAACAAACAGCCGCTGCAACGGCTGTTTTACCAGATCCCACATCTCCTTGTACAAGCCGACACATTGGGGAAGTACCCTCTTTCATATCGTGTAGACATTCTTTGATTGTACGTATTTGCGCATCGGTAGGAGAGAAGGGGAGAAGCTGATAAAAAGAATCCATCTGGGCAGTTTTTAAACGAGTCCCATTTTGGACATGCCTTTTTTTTCTCAAAAGAGAAAGGCCCAACTGCAGCATTAGAAGTTCTTCAAAGCTTAGGCGCTTTTTTGCTTCTTTTAAAGCCCTTTCGTTTGCAGGAAAATGAATGTTTTCGATAGCAAACCGCAAAGAGCAAAGTTGATACTTCTGGCGAATTTCTTTTGGAATTGGATCATTAACTTGCTCTGGAAGGAGTGCAATCGCATTTTTTACACAAGACGCAATCTGTCTCGAAGTCAATCCGCTCGTTTGCTTGTAGACCGGATGAAATCCCATATTAGAAGAAGGATCTTCGAATTGCGGAGAAAGCATCTCTCGTTTTGATTGGTGGTAGGAGATACGGCCAAAGAACAAAAATTCTTTTCCTTCTATTAATTTATCAGCAACATACGGATTATTAAAAAAAGTGATGGGGAGCACCGTAAACCCATCTGTTACTTTCAGCTTATAAAGTGTCATGTTCTGTTTGATCCTGCTTTTTGAAACACCCGAAACGACAGTCGCTTTAATGCAGCAGGGTTCATTAATTGGAGCAGAAGCAATAGGCAATGGGGCACTCCAGTCTTCATATGTTCTAGGGTAAAATAAAAGTAAAGCGCCAACAGTAGACACGTGAAGCTTTGAGAAAAGCTCCACGCGTTTATTGCCGACGCCTTTTAAATATCTAATATCTTTTTGAAATAAAGATGCCATCAGGAGGCGCACCTCCCCAAATTATTCGATCGATACGAGGAAATAGTAAACAGGTTGCCCACCGTTTACAACAGTGATATCAACATGCGAACCAACCTTAGAATGGATATATTTACGTGCCGCTTCCGCTTCCTCTTCGGTGACGTCCGCACCGTAGATCAAGGTAATAAAAGAGGTATCGCGATGTGTCATCGAGCGGGTAAGCTTTGTGATCGCTTTCACGGGATCTTTTTCAATGAGTGCCAATTTTCCGTTATCAAGCCCTAAAATATCTCCTTGTTTGATCTTAAACCCACCGTACTCTGAATCACGGGCTGCAAAGGTAACAGAGCCTGTCTTTACTTTTGCTGCGGCTTCCATCATAATTTGATGGGCTTCATCAATAGATAAATCAGGGTCATAAGAGAGCATGGCGGTCAAACCCTGTGGAATCGTACGCGTCGGAAGAACAACAACTCTGCGATCTGTTGCAAGAGGTATTGTTTGTTCCGCTGCTAAGATGATATTTTTATTGTTTGGCAGGATATAAACCACCTTTGCAGGGGTTGCAAGAACTGCTTCAAGTAAATCTTCTGTGCTAGGATTCATTGTTTGTCCACCGCTGACAACATGAGTGCATCCCAAATCAGTAAATAGTGTTTTTAACCCATCTCCTGCAGCAACAGCCACAAATCCAATTTCATCCGTTGGTTCCACCGGAGCTAACACTTGCTTTCTGCTTGCGTTAGCTTCTACTGCTAACCGGTGTTGTTCCTTCATGTTTTCAATTTTAACTGTTAAAAGTTGCCCGAAGGTCAAAGCCTTTTGGAGAGCTTCTCCTGGATTTTCTGTATGGACATGGACTTTAATAATTTCATCATCATCAACCACGACAACGCAATCTCCGATTGTTTCAAGAAACGCGCGCAACTCGGCAGGCTTTTCTTCGACTGTTGTATCGCGCCCTATGATAAATTCGGTGCAATACGTAAAATTGATATCTTGATCAAATTCGGCAGCGGCGTTTCGGAAAATATCGGCCTGAGAAGAGACCGCCTGCTTGTTTTCACCGTCATTTTCAATGACAGCACCATCTCTGAATACAGACATCATTCCTTCAAAAATTAAACACAATCCTTTTCCGCCGGCGTCTACGACCCCAGCTTTTTTCAAAACAGGAAGCAATTCAGGAGTAGTTTGAAGCGCTTCCTCTGCTCCTTTACAGATTTCATCCCAGACATACACCGGATCTTTGTCAATTAGGGCAGCAGCTTTTCCTTTTTCAAATGCTACTCGGGCAACTGTTAAAATGGTGCCCTCTGTCGGTTTCATCACAGCACCATATGCTGCATCAACACCGATTCCAAGGGCCGCAGCTAAATTAGCACCGTCTGCGGTATTAAGCCCTGAAAGGCCTTTTGCGAATCCCCGGAATAATAGCGATAATATTACTCCAGAGTTTCCGCGCGCACCACGAAGCAGAGAAGAAGCGGCCAAAGCAGCGATTTCTCCGATCGCTTCGCTATTTGCTTTGCCTAGTTCTGTTACAGCAGCAGACATAGTCATTGACATGTTGGTGCCTGTATCACCGTCAGGGACGGGGAAGATATTCAGTTCGTCAACAAAAGTTTTGTGATTGGCAATATGATTTGCTCCCGATAAAATCGCGTTTTGCAAACATGTTCCATTAATCAAAATGAGCACTCCTTTGATTTTCCGTATAGCTGTCT
>CAKSKO010000088.1 GCA_934465125.1 uncultured Eubacteriales bacterium | reverse complement strand
TCCGTAAATAATGGGAGCTCCAGTTATTTTTATCATTCTATCATTTTTTAAGAAGAGAAACATATACTGGTAAAAGCGCTTTGAAAGGGGGTTTTAAAATGACATTGTTTTTCTATACAATTCATCATGCATCACATGATGATAAGGCAACAAACAGCGGAGATCTTGATGATCTAATCTTCGGTGATGAAGAATGGTATACAAGCGAACGCTAAGATGAAGCTTTCGTTTCATTGTGTGGTTCATTATTGCCACACATTGGTCACATTTCTCTATATAATAAACATCCCCCAGTAAAACTGGGGGTATTTTATATGCGGGCAAAACCCTATATTCCTTGCGACACATCAAACGTGTAAGACGATCTGTCAGTCGCAATAAATTTTATTTTTTAAATGGTTCTTTTTCCCAAATGTTAGTTGTTCTCCAGATTCTTCCTCTTTTAATTGATTTTTTATGTACTCTGCAATTCGGTTTGCGTTTTTACTTTTTGTATCTACGTAATAAGCTCTACACCAAAATCCTCTGTTCCTATACTTATATTTCAGTTCACCGAATTGCTCATATAACATCGTACTGCTTCCCCTTTTGAGATATCCCATAAAACTCGATATCGCTATCTTACGTGATATCTCTAAAAATATATGTACGTGATCTGAACATACTTTTGTTTCTACTATCCTCACCCCTTTTCATTCACACAATCCTCTCAATATTTTCCCCTCTTCTTTTTCTTTGTAAAATACCTTTTTCCTGTGCTTTGGCGCAAACACTATATGATATTTGCAATTCCATTTTTGTATGTGATAAACTATTTATATCATTTAGACTCATTCTAAATATCCTCCCTTTGCTTTCTATGCTGTTTACAGACCGCATTTTTTATTATAGCAAAGGGAGTTTTTATCTCTTATTCATCACTTAAGCTTCTTTAAACCACGCGTTAGACGCGTGATTTTTTATATACAATAAACCCTCTGATGAAACATCAGAGGGTTTTATATTGCGCCTGTAAGCCGCTGCTACCAGTTGGACTAAAAATCCATCAAACAAGCTGCTTTTTTCAATAATCAAACTCCATTTAAGTACACTTTAGCATCTCCCATTTATTATATAAGCTGTCTTAACACTTACACTTCAGCAACTTTTAAAATGGTTATACATCCTCAAATATCAGAATATGCAGCTATATTATGATAATGTACTCTTCGCTTTCGTCCGCTTATCAAGATAAAATCCGAGCAACATAACAAGACCGAATACAATCAGATAATAAACCGCGTCCATTCGATACGCATAAATCGCACAAAACACCATGAAAACACAGCCAAATACCCCAAGTATCGGTGTAATAAACCGTTTGAACACACCAAGATCTTTTTCTGTCTTCATCAAAGAGAGGAAAATAGGGATATAGCCAGCATAAAGCGTAATAATAGGAAGTTCGTCAGGTTCCCAGCTTAGAAACGTAGGCAGCGACATCACCCCGGTAACGCGGGTATCCCAGAAACAAACTTGCCAATAAAAATAAAAAATCCCACACAAAAGCAATCCAAACACTGCGGAGTTTACCGGCATATTAGTTTGCGAATCAACCTTTGAAAAAAGTTTGGGAGCCGGACCCTCTCCGCGAGCAGCTACCGAATAAACTCCGCGGCAGCATCCCATCATCAATCCATTCATGGTTCCCAAACAGGATATCACAATAAAGACCATAACAACTGTTCCTGCTATATTCCCAAAAACCCCCTGAAACGCAAGCTTTGGCAAATCCCCTCCTGCTGCCATAATCTCCGAGAGATGCATGCTGCCTGTCAATCCAATAAAGTATGCCAGATAAACGGCAATTACAATGATCGAGCCAATAATCAACGCACGGGGAAGATTTTTTTTCGAATCCTTAATCTCTGCATTGATCGATGTCGCAATAATCCAGCCCTCATACGAGAATGCAAAGGCAACAATCGCACCAAAAATTCCGCCGAATCCAACATCTGTCGCTACCGCCGTAAACGCTTCTACAGTGAGACCATTGAAAAGTCCTACAATCGATCCAACAACTGCCATTAAAATCAGCGGAATCAGTTTAATTACCGTTGTTGAAACCTGAAATTTACCAGCTAATCTGGGTGATAATGCATTCAATACAAATCCGCCAACAAGATACAACGCACCAATTCCTACATGAGCTCCGCCATATGATTCTAATCCAAAGAGTACACAAGTATACTGCGCAGATACCCAGGCTAAACATGTCGTTAAACTAGGATAGTATAGTATCGTTAGAAACCATCCCATATAATATCCATACTTGGGCCCTAGCGCTGCTTCTGCATAATCAACAATTCCATTAACCTTTTCGTATCGATTGGCAAGTGTTGCAAAAACATACGAGCATGTCATCATGATGAACCCTACCACAGCGACGGTAAATAAGCTCCAAAGCATGCTTCCCCCCGTCAGAGACAAAACCTTCGTCGCCTTAAAAAACACCCCAGATCCGATTACAATTCCAACCACCATAGATATTGCAGTCGGAAGACCATATTGTTTTTTAAGCTGATTTTCCATACTTTCTATTATTCCTCCTAACTAGATTGTGGATCTTTTCATTCTATTTATTATATAAAAACAGCCAAACGGAAAATCCATTTGACTGTTCTAAACAAGTTCCTTGGCGCGCCAGGAGGGACTCGAACCCCCGACCTTTTGGTTCGTAGCCAAACACTCTATCCAGCTGAGCTACTGGCGCAAATCAGAACTGCTATATTATATTACCATATTGGTTTCAAAAAATCAAGTATTATTTCATAGAAAATTAAAATAAAATTCAAAATTCTTCAAAAAATGATTTGATCAATCTTCCAAGCTTTGTTCCGAAAACTCAAAGCTTGCTTGAGCGCTTTCCTGCTCAAATAAAGTCTCTTCCTGTCTTTTAAACGTATAACGTACAGTACAAGCAGCGTTTTCATGAATAATTCGGCTCATCTGTCCAACATCCGGTGCTTTTAACTCTTGGGACTGTTTTTTTCGTAAAAGTACTTCAAACTGATATCTTCCCTGCTTTAATATCATTTGCTCATTGCTATCTCGTTTTACCGACGCTCCAAGATACGTTGCCAATCTATATTCTTTTCCCCGATAGTGAATACTGCAAATGCACCCTTTCATTCGATAGGAAAAAAGCGGGACCGTAGCCGCTGCCGCCATCAAATTAATTTCCTGATTTGGGAATTGATTGCACTGCGTCCAGACATAACGAGATGGGAATGATTTCCCCCAATCCTTTTCAATATATCCGACCCCGTCATTAAAGTTCATCACCTGATCTCCAATCATCAGCCACCCTCTAAGTGTATGTGACATACTGATCACTTCATGATGACACTGCATTCGGGGCAACAGCGCAAACGGACCCATAATCGGATAACGAATCTCTGAAAATACACCATAATCAATTTTCCCTTTGATCGACAACCCGTTTGAAACGAGATCAATTTCTACTCCCTTTTCTGTAAAGATATTATTTCCAATTTGAACAAACAACATATTCTTCGATACAAAAAACTTTGAAGACGGAAAAGTAAAATAAAACGACTGTTCCTTTGTTATAATCTGGATAAATGCAGATCGGTTGCCCGCTTTGTCAATATGAATTCCCGGAATGAAACATGCTGTATCCTCGCATCGCTGATGTTTAAAGTACCAACCCTCGAAATAAGAATCTTTCTGACCAAATCCATGAAAATTTTTCATTCAGACGTCCCCCTAACAGCCGGATTATCGATTAAATTTCCTCGATAATCAAATCTAGATCCATGGCACGGGCAGTCCCAAGTTTTTTCACTCTGATTCCAAGATAGCTGGCATCCAAGATGCGGGCATTTCGTCGATACCGCAAAAATCTCCCCGTTTTCGTCTTTATACACGCCGATCTTTTTACCGTTTTTCTCGACGATCATCCCCTGATTTTTCTTGACTTCTTCGATTGCATGATCAGACTTGATAAACTTCTCCGCAAATAAACCTGAAATTGCTTGTCCGACATTTTGTGTTAGATTTTTCATCGATGCTGCAACATAAAACCTCTGCGGGGAAAATACATCAGAAAACTCGTTTTTCTTTCCGGTCATAAGATCACTCAAAATCATTGCAGAAACCATCGAGCTCGTCATGCCCCACTTATTAAAACCCGTTGCAACGTATAGATTAGAAAGAGCTGACGAATACTTTCCAATATACGGAACGCCGTCGAGCGTCATGCAGTCCTGCGCCGACCAACGGTACTGCTCTTCTGCTTCCTTATAAAAACTCTTTACCGCCGTCAACAGCTTTTCATAGTGGTCGATGTCCCCTTTTTCCCCAGTTTTATGTCCTTCTCCGCCAAACAGCAAAAAATCCCCTTCATTTCGGAACGAATACCCGTTTTCATCCGCATCTATATACATTCCATCGAGCTGTGGTGCATGATTTACCGCTATAACATAGGATCGTTTCTGATTCATCCTGACAAAATAGTATCCAGGGATATTGCGAATTGGATAATGCGTTGCAACAATGATTTTTTTTGCAGTGATGGTCCCTTTATCTGTAATAATTTGATTTTTTTTGATTTTTTTTGCGACTGTTTTTTCATAAATCTTTAATTCTTCTGCGATTTTATTTAAAAATAAAATTGGATGAAACTGCGCCTGATTCGAAAACTTTACGGCGCCCTTTATCGGAAACGGAAGGTCAGTATCAAGGGTAAACGATGCGTCGATTCCGAGTCTCTTCGCCGTATTTGCTTCATTTTTCAGCAGTTCACTTTCATCCAAGGAATATACATAAGCAGGTTTCTTTTCAAAACGACATGCAATCCCTTTCTGTTTTATAATCTGCTCATAGCGCTTGATCGCCAATTGACTCGCCCTTGCGTAAAGTCTTGCTTTTTCTTCTCCGAACTGACACAACAACCGATAATAAATCAACCGATGCTGTGACGTAATTTTAGCCGTTGTATGGAGCGTTTCTTTCGATGCGATTCTATCGGATTCAATTACAACTGCGTCTACTCCCGACTGTTTTAAAAGAAAAGCAGTTAAAAGTCCTGCCATCCCAGCTCCGATCACTGCGATGTCAACATCTATATCTTGCTCTAAAGGCTCTCGTTTTTGAATACAATATCCTTCACTCCAAATCGATCTCATTTGCGTCACCTCACCAAATAGTATTGCTGTTTTTTCTCAATCTAAACAAAAGACGAGCTGGTTCTCTTTCAAACCAACTCGTCTTTTTTTAGCTTTTCTATTTTTTTCCGGTCAATACTTGTTAAGAGATCGAGATTTTTTGTGATTTTCTCAATTGGCCAATCCCACCACTTCAATTTTAATAAAAACTGAACAATATCCTCCTCAAACCGTCTCTTTACAATAGATGCAGGATTTCCCGAAACCACATGATACGGCTTGACATTTTTGCTTACCGTCGAATTCGCAGCAATAATCGCGCCGTCACCGATCTGCACCCCGGGAAGAATTGTAACATTTTGTCCAATCCATACATCGTTTCCAATGATCGTATCTCCCTTTAGTGACAGGTTGGATCCCGGCGGGATTGCCTTCGCCCAATCTCCCCCCATGATATGAAACGGATAAGTAGAGAGCGCATCAAGTTTGTGG
>CAKSKO010000087.1 GCA_934465125.1 uncultured Eubacteriales bacterium | reverse complement strand
GTACCATGATGAATCAATTGAAAAACTTTTTAGAAATTGCATCGGAAGTAAAGGAGGCACTGGCCGCCTCGAAGCCTGTTGTTGCGCTAGAGTCAACAATTATCTCCCATGGAATGCCATATCCTAAAAATGTGGAGACTGCTCTATCTGTTGAAAAAATTGTTCGTGAAAACGGTGCTGTTCCAGCGACAATCGCGATCATTGGCGGAAAATTAAAGGTAGGACTCACCCCTGACGAGATCACACATTTGGGTAAAAAAGGATTATCTGTAACCAAAGCGAGTCGCCGCGATTTACCGATTCTGATCGCCAAAAAAGAAGACGGTGCAACAACCGTTGCCGCAACGATGATTATCGCAAATTTAGCGGGGATCTCTGTTTTTGCAACAGGTGGAATCGGTGGAGTACATCGCGGAGCTGAAACGACGATGGATATCTCTGCCGACTTGGAAGAATTAGCCGGGACACCTGTGATGGTAGTTTGCGCGGGTGCGAAATCCATCTTAGACTTAGGACTCACCATGGAATATTTAGAGACAAAAGGCGTTCCTGTAATCGGATATCAAACCGAAATCCTACCGGCATTTTATACGAGGATCAGCAACTTCAAGGTCGATTACAAAATGGATTCCCCAGAAGAAATCGCGGACGCCTTCGCAGCAAAGCAGGCAATTGGCTTAAAAGGCGGGATGCTCGTTACAAATCCAATCCCAGAACAATATGCGATGGATCACGACTACATCACCCGTTCGATTGAAGAGGCTGTGAAAGAGGCCGAACACCTCGGTATTAAAGGAAAGGAAACCACTCCGTTTCTGCTCGATAAGATTCAAAAGATCACGGGTGGAAGCAGCTTAGAAGCAAATATCCAGCTTGTTTATCATAACGCAGCGCTAGCGTCGAAGATCGCTGCTTCGCTTTGCCGATAAGAAGAACTCATCATAATAAAATATAACACGCTGTGGACGGAACTTTTTCGTCCACAGCGTGTTATATTTTATTTGAGTTTTTTCAAGCAATCCCTTCTTTTTTATGCAAACTGCTTTTAAGAAAAATCAGTTTTTTTCGGATCTTGCTATGCTATCGTCTCAATCTCTATTTCTAAGGATATCGCGCCGCAGCCAATATAATCACCGGGCAAATAACTTCTTACCTTTACCGTCACGCTGCTTTTTCCTTTAGAGAGTATTTCGGTTAAAGAAACACTTTTTACATATTCCCCTTGTCTCACAGTCCCTGTTTTGCCAAGTTCTTCCGGGGAATTTGATTCTCCCGCTACTGCCCCAGGATCAAATTCCAGAGGAGTAAATACAAGGTTTATTTGCTCTGTGATCACAAATACCGCAGCGCAAACGATCAGCCTCTCCTTTTTTCCAGTTTCACATTCTGTGGATAATTTCCGTTCTTCGTTCACCTACAATATCCTCATGCGCTTTCAACGTTTTTTCTAAAAAGAAAGGACGACAATTAGACCTTCTCTTCTTTTAACCCCGCGCTTTTTTGCGCTATTTGTCTTTGTTTGGAACAACCATCTCAAGTTTCCCACTTGGTCTGATGTTATGCTCCTTGCTTGTTAGCGGTTACCGCTACATCACCGATCTTAGCCGCCTCTGATACCTCCGTACTGGCTGTTGGTGCACCTTCGACCGTTAAGTAAGAGGAACCTGTCAGTCTGCTGCCTCCGCCAGCAGACTCCAAAGCGATTGCACCCTACTCTGAATCTCCTCTAGCAGTTTTAGTATAAAATTTACCGGGATAAGTTCCACATATATTTGTGTTATTTCCAGCAAAGCTAAGAGGCGCATTCATTGCAACATTTAAACTGTTTGACTGTAATTTTGTCGTCGTCTCCAGCAAAAGGTCCTATTTTGAAAAAATTTTAATGTACTGACCTTTTTCTTCGTTGAATAAATGAAAATACTTTTTTCGAAATGTTGGCACTCCATCTGTATGCATCCATGTTTTCGAAAGATCCCATCCAGCTTCTTCAAGGAAAAAATCTGTTCATTCATCTGATATTTTCCCCGGTACTTTACCTTCTGTATTATGGCAGGTCACCTTGCCTGTATGATAAAAGCTTGACAGAATCGCGCCATTGTCCACTGTGCAAAATTCAGCATAATTATCTTTCTTTTTATGGTTTGTATTGCTGTAGGATGTACTGATTGTTCCGCTGCTTTGATAACAGAACCTAGACATTAATTTTTTCCCTTTTCATTTCACTTGTATATAACAATCGGAAATTTTTCTTATATTCATACTGACAAATCCACTTTTGTTCGTCATATTTCGTTATTTCATAGCATTTCCATCCACTGCCGCTATATTGATTTTAATATATTTTTTTAAATAAGTTTTTATATATGTTTGACACATAAAACTTCTTATGTGTCAATTTTTCCTTTTCTTCCATATGATGAATTAAATCATATTCATAATATCTACTAAAACAAGAAAAAACTTGTTGCAATTCTTATCTAAAACATATTTTTTCTAAGGGCTTCTGTTTGGCCACGCAAAAAGAAGCTGATCCTATTTCTGCGTGGAGAAATGGTGGTAAAAATGAAACACAATAATGATCCAATAGATCCTAACAGCATTTATGGTATTCCCCTTTATCAAAACGAAACCTCTCAATGCGACCAAGGTTTTCTGTTAGATCCTGCGTCGCCCCCGTATGATGATCAACAGAAACAAAAACAGAATAAGAACAGAAATCCGAAATCAAAAACTCATTATGGAATGGACCATATGACACTAAATGAGAATATTTTATCATCAGAATCCCATTTTCCATCGCATAGCCCTAACTATTCTCCTAAAAATCCACCATCACAATACGCTACAGACTCCTCTATCCAATCTGATTTGAGCTCGCTGACTTCGCAAGATTCCCTATTTAATATCGATGCACAAACAGAACCCCCTTTGTCTTCCAATCAAAAATCTGAACACAGTTACAATGCGAATCAAAATTCAGTTCTTTCCCCATTTGAAATTTTTGATAAGGGTAGCTATCAGTTAGATATGGGAGTCTTAGAACAAAGTTCAAAAAATTCCGATTCCTATTTTCCTAAAACAAGAATGGCAAAACATTCTAAATCAAAAATACCCCCTATGCCAATTTTATCTTACAATCAGCCTACACCGCTCACCCCCAAAAGCGTGCAATACTTAAATGGTTTTTTAAGGACACAGATTGGCCGCACAGTTCGCATTCAATTCTTAATTGGGACGAATACCTTAATTGAAAAAAGTGGAGGATTGATTGCAGTTGGGTCGAATTACATCTTGTTAAATGAAACAGAAAGTCATGAAATTTTAGCATGTGACTTTAATAATATTAAGTTTATCCATTTCGAAAACGAGTTTGGAAGCGAGACAGAATAACATCGCATCATTATAACAATTTGTTATATTAATATTTAAATACACAATATGTATATTTAAGTATTATACTGTCTGGCAAAAACTTTTATCTAGGTTTCATTGACAATCCATAATAGAAAAGGGTATACTAATGTGGTTTTGCTAAAATGTTTAAAATGAATGAGGGAAAGCAATATGTATAATTTCGACGTAATTATTGTTGGAGCTGGTCCAGCAGGGATTTTCTCTGCTTTAGAGATGACCAAACTAGCTCCCCAAAAAAAGGTGTTAATTGTAGACTCTGGAAGCAACATCCAACGGCGGGCATGTCCATCCAGAACAATCGGACGCTGTGTAAATTGTAAGCCCTGTAATATCATGAATGGTTGGGCCGGAGCCGGTGCATTCTCTGACGGAAAGCTATCGCTCTCCGAAGAGGTTGGCGGTAATATTACCGATTATGTTCCGGTAGAGGAAGTCCGTTCTTTGATTCATTACGCCGATGAAACATATTTAAAATTCGGTGCTCCACATCAGGTGTTCGGAGAAAACAATAAATTTGCAGAAGAAGTCTCCTACGAGGCACGCAAACATAATATCAAATTGATTCCTTGCCCAGTTCGCCATATGGGAACAGAGTACTCCTTTGAAGTACTAAAAGATATGTATCTTTACTTAGACAAACAGGAGAATTTCACTTTTTTAGAACATACTTCAGCTGAGACGTTGTTTGTAGAAAACGGAAAGGTCGAGGGCGTATTCCTAATCAGTAAGGATGGTGAAAAGAAGCTGGTACGCGCGCCATATGTCATCGCGGCTCCCGGCCGAGGCGGCGCAAAATGGCTCACAGGTATTGCAAACGATAATCACATCCATACAACAAACAACGAAGTGGATATCGGCGTTCGTGTTGAGGTACCAAACGCAGTAATGGATCCTTTGACCAAAAACTTGTACGAAGCAAAGCTGGTTTACTTTTCTGATACGTTTGAAAACCGCGTCAGAACCTTTTGTATGAACCCGGGTGGGATTGTCAGCGAAGAACATTACGACGGTGGAATCGCTGTAGTAAATGGACATAGCTATGCAGACGAAAGCCGCCATACCGACAACACTAACTTTGCGATGCTGGTTTCTACTAAATTTACAGAACCGTTTCGCCAGCCGATTGAATATGGCCGTTATATTGCGCAGCTCTCCAACATGCTGACAGGTGGAGGAATTATGGTGCAGCGTTTAGGAGATTTGTTGCATGGACGCCGAACCGATGTTGAAAGGCTTAAAAAATCTACAACGATTCCAACACTGAAAACAGCTGTCCCCGGAGATCTGTCGTTCGTTCTGCCGCATCGCCATCTAACTAGTATCGTAGAGTCTCTTCGTGCATTTGATCGTGTTGCCCCTGGTCTTTACTCGAAAAACACACTGCTTTATGGTGTTGAAGTAAAATTTTATTCCTCAAAACTTTCTGTAAAAAGCAACTTTGAAACGAGTGTTAAAAATTTCTATGCAATCGGAGACGGCGCGGGAATCACAAGAGGTCTGATGCAGGCGTCTGTTACAGGTATTCTTGCCGCAAGAGATATCGCAGCAAAACTGAAATAAGAAAAGCACTGCGTTGATATGGCGGGTGTTTAAACAACAATAAAAGCTTTCTGTCTAATTTAGTATCAGACAGAAAGCTTTTTTATTTTAATGTGATACATTTCTATACTCAAAGGATGTTTTAATATCTGGATTCTTATTTTTCCACCAATCGGAAATGTAATTATCGAAAATACATGCGCGAAATTCACGCAAAAAATTGCAGGTATATGAAAAGGAATTCTATCTTTAAGAATCTTCTTGAAGACATCTACATTAAGTTTAAAACTATCATCAAATCGCTCAAATATAATTGGTTTCATCGTATTTGGACCAGACGCACATAATACCAGCTGTAAAATTCAATCAATTTATACAATCAGTAATTTACAGCAATGTTATCATCCTCTATGAATAGAATCTTACTTTCTATATCCGGCATGCATAGCGTACCCTGAAGCAAATTCAATATACAAAGATTACTACCAATAACTTTTCATTCACAATAATCCTTTTAAATTATATAGTAGTTCCTTGCAGTATTTGATAAAACAACTTAAAACAGCTTATCTTCTATCAAGCATTCAAGGAACGCTCTTTGTGTATATACGGATTCCTGATGAAATCTAAATGTACTAAAGTGAGGGCTGTGATACGTGATGAAATTCGTTTTAGCATAAATGGTATTAATTAATGCGGTGATGTCAAAAAATCCGCATAGTACCTTTGGATTATTTTGAATCACCGCATAACTAAATATAGTGTTGTTATTACTAGGAAATCA
>CAKSKO010000086.1 GCA_934465125.1 uncultured Eubacteriales bacterium | reverse complement strand
GGTATGCATTCCGTCTTTTGTTGTTAACAAACGAATTCCGTAAAAAGCACGGTTTAAAATACTGTTGCCGTCTAAGACCAATAATTTCACGATAGGCCTCCTAATAAAAGATATCAAAAAGACTTTTTCATTTATTCTAAAACTATATTATAACATGGATCTGAAAATAAATTAATACCGATTTCTTTTTTTCTTGATAAAATATGGTATAATATCGGCAGAGAGGTTTTAACATGGGCATTTTGGTGTACCTGCATTCGCCCGATTTGGCAAACGAATGGGAGCATGCTCGGTTTGCCCACCGCAGGTGTAGTTATAATAATGCTAAAGATAGAAAAACAAAGAGAAACATTTTCTTTACTGCTTTGTAATACAGCTTTAAAAAATATTAATTGCGAAAGGATAGAAAATGGAGTTATACGAAAACAAAACAGAAATAGAGCGTGCGATGTTGGTTTGTATTGATACAGGGGAATACGATGCGGAGTCCTCACTTTTGGAGCTTAAAGAACTAACAAAAAGCGCTGGAGCAGAGCCTGTAGCGTCAATAGTTCAAAAGAGAGAAAAACCGGATACAGCGACCTGTATCGGTTCCGGAAGAGTAGAAGAAGTCAAAAGGTTTTGTAAAGAAAATGAAATTACTATCTTAATATTTGACTGCGAACTAACGCCAACGCAAATCCGCAATTTAGAAGCCGAGACAGGCGTCAGAACGGTCGATAGAACGATGCTGATCCTTGATATTTTTGCTTCAAGAGCGAGATCAAAGGAAGGAAAGCTCCAGGTGGAGCTCGCGCAGCTGCAATATTTATTACCAAGACTAACTGGCAGGGGAGTGGAAATGTCGCGCTTAGGCGGTGGAATCGGGACAAGAGGTCCCGGCGAAACGAAACTCGAGACAGATAAACGGCATATCAGAAGAAGGACGAAAACGCTTAAAGAGCAGTTGGAGCTTATAGAACATCATAGAGAAGCACTCAGACGAAAAAGGAGCAAAAGCGGAATCATCACGGTTGCAATTGTTGGGTACACAAATGCAGGAAAATCAACTTTGATGAATGCATTGACAGAGGCCGGCGTTTTGGCAGAAAACAAATTGTTTGCAACGCTTGATCCAACTTCAAGAGCACTAAAGCTTCCAAACGGTATTACCGTGATGCTGATCGACACAGTGGGGCTTGTCAGAAGGCTCCCTCATCATCTTATAAAAGCTTTTCATTCTACGCTCGAAGAAGCGGCGCGCGCCGATATTATTTTGAATGTATGTGATGCGTCGAGCGAAGAAGCGAGACTCCATCTTGAGATAACAACAGCATTACTCAAGGACCTCGGTTGTCAAGAGCAGCCAATCCTTTCTGTGATGAATAAGTGCGACTTGGCGCCATCTTTAAAAGGACTTCCGGCGATCGGGAATATGATAAGAATCTCTGCAAAAAAACAAGAAGGACTCGACGAACTGCTTCATAAAATTGAAGAAAATCTCCCGGTTAGAATGAAACAAGCAAAGCTTATCGTCCCATATCAAGAAGCAGGGAAAATTCAGCTGATTCGAGAGCATGGAACCATACAAAAAGAGGAGTATCTTGAATCGGGAGTCCAAATCGAGGCGCTGCTGGAAGAAAAAATATGGTTTTTAATCGATCGATACGGTGTTGACGATCATAAAGGCTCTTTTGAGCCAGAATTTTAAAAGTGCATCAAAAGGCGCTGGGAATGATTATCCCCAGCGCCTTTCCTTATGAGATTACGAATCCACCGTTCGGACTGATCACTTGACCGGTGATAAAATCTGATTGTTTAGAAGAAAGAAAATAAACAGTGTTAGCGATGTCATCGACACAACCAATTACACCCAGAGGGGTTTCTTCCTTTAAAGCGGCAATTGTTTCAGCATCGAGGCTGTTGTTCATCTCGGTGTCAATGACACCCGGAGCGACACAATTGACAGTGATATGAGAGGGGCCAACCTCTTTTGCAAGTGCCTTTGTAAATCCGATCACCGCCGCTTTGGAAGCGGAATAATGGACTTCACACGATGCACCCACCATTCCCCAAATAGAAGAAATATTGATGATTTTCCCCGATTTTTTTGAGATCATATCTGGCAGAACAGCTTTACAGCAATAAAACACCCCGTCGATATTGATGGCAAACATCGTTTTCCATTCTTCGTCGCTGATATCGGTCAGCAGTTTTTGCTGCGCAATCCCAGCGTTGTTTACCAATACGTCGATCGAACCATAAACAGCTTTTACCGTTTGCACCATTGATCGAACTTCCTCCGGATTAGAAATGTCGGCATAAACAAGTACACAGTTTTTTCCCATTTGCTTGATCTCTTTTTCTAATTGTTTTGCGTGTTCTTTTGAAGAATGGCAATGAATCGCAACCTGATAGTCATTTTCTGCGAATAACTTAGCACAAGCCCGCCCAATTCCTCTTGCTGCACCGGTAATCAATACTGTTTTCTTTATCATGAGTCTTTCGAGAGCACTTTCACAATCTCGCCGACATACATTTTATGATAGTCCTTTTTTTCGTAATTCGACTCAAGTTTCGATTCAATAAAGCAGGCGGGGTCAATAAATTGTCCGTATAACTTCCGGCAGACAAGAACAAGGCTCGCCTGCGCAAAGTATGGCGCCTTTTGATCAAACAAAGGGGTAAATCCTGTTTCTTTGATTTTGTCAATGTTTCTTCCGGAGAGTTTCCCGCAAAGGTTTAAAATAGGACGGTATTCTTCTTCATAGAAAGAAAGGGTATAATATTCCTTCTCTTCGATGAAAGAAAAGGTATACCGTTGTGGTCTGATAAACGAGAATACGACGTTCTTGTTCCATAGAACCCCGATTCCCCCCCAGCTTGCGGTCATTGTATTGCATTTATTTTCGTCGCCAGCTGTTACGAGCATCCATTTTTTCCCGATCAAATCAAATGGATTTTCGTGAAGTTCTGTTGCTGAAATTTCTTTGAAAGACATAAAAACACACTCCTTACTACATTTAGAAATTTTTCTTATTTATATGAACTAGTATACCACTTTTATGAGAATCGTAAATAGGATAAGATTGAATTTGTAAAAAATTCTGATATAATAGAAAACTAGCAATGCTTGGGTTATAAAATATAAATTTTTTATATTTTTGTATTTTTACACACTAAATTTTTGGTTTTATATAATAATTGTGTGTAATAAATGTAATTAAACATTTGGAGGAGAAGAGGATGGAACATACGATTAAAAAAGTGGTTCTTGCTTATTCAGGAGGACTCGACACCTCAATCATCATACCTTGGCTGAAAGAAAACTATGATAACTGTGAAGTTATCGCGGTTGCGGCGGATGTCGGTCAGGGAAAAGAGCTGTCGGGGCTTGAGAAGAAAGCAAAAAAGTCAGGCGCATCAAAGCTTTATATTGAGGATCTGACGAAAGAATTCGTAGAGGATTACATATGGCCAACGCTTCAAGCAGGGGCGGTGTATGAAAACCATTATTTACTGGGGACCTCGTTTGCGCGTCCGATCATTGGGAAGAGAATGGTTGAGATTGCGAAAAAAGAAGCAGCAGACGCGATTTGCCACGGCTGCACCGGAAAAGGAAACGATCAGGTGCGTTTTGAATTGGCGATTAAAGCGTTTGCGCCGGATATGAAGATCATCGCTCCTTGGAGAACATGGGAGTTAAAATCAAGGGAAGACGAAATCGCCTACGCAGAAGAAAGAAATATTCCGCTGTCGATTACAAGAGAAACAAACTATTCGAAGGACAAAAATCTTTGGCATTTGTCGCACGAAGGTCTTGACTTAGAAGATCCCGCAAACGAACCGAAGTATGATGAAATCTTAGAACTTGGCGTTTCTCCAGAAAAAGCGCCGGATCAAGCGACGTATGTCACCATTTCCTTCGAAAAGGGGATCCCTGTTAAAATCGATGGGGAACAGCTTTCCTCGGTAGAAATCGTCAAAACGCTCAACAAACTCGGCGGAGAAAATGGAATCGGTATCTGTGATATGGTGGAGAACCGTCTTGTTGGGATGAAATCCCGTGGGGTTTATGAAACGCCAGGTGGAAGTATTCTTTACCATGCGCACAATAAATTAGAAGAGCTTTGTTTAGACAGAGATACGTATCACTACAAACAGAATATAGCGAGCCGTTTTGCAGAACTTGTATATTTCGGCCAGTGGTTTACTCCGCTGCGTGAAGCGCTCAGTGCCTTTGTTAGCCAAACACAACAGGTGGTAACGGGGGATGTTAAGCTTAAATTATATAAAGGGAATATCATCGACGCAGGAGCTAAATCACCTTATTCCTTGTATGATGAAGAAATTGCAACATTTTCTGCGGATCAGGTTTATGATCAAAATGATTCGAAAGGATTTATCAATTTGTTTGGACTGCCGATAACGGTCCGAGCGATAAAAAGCCAAAACTGGAAATAAAGCTACAAACGCAAAGTACTTTTAAAACTGAGGAGGAGTTATCTTGAAACTTTGGACAGGAAGACTAACAGAAGGACTCGATCAAACTGCGGACAATTTTAATTCATCGATTTTGACAGACGGCAGAATGTATCAGGAGGATATTGAGGGGAGTATTGCCCATGTTACGATGCTAGGGCAGTGCAGTATTATCGGCAAGAATGAGGCAACAGCGATCTGCGATGGACTCGAACAGATCAGAAAGGAACTTGATGCGGGGATATTAAAACTTGATCCAAAAGCTGAAGATATTCATACCTTTATCGAAACTGAACTAATCAAACGGGTTGGAGATGCCGGAAAGAAACTACATACAGCCAGAAGCAGAAACGATCAGGTTTCGCTTGATTTCAGAATGCACTTAAAAAATAAGATCGATATTATTTCACAAGAGCTAAAATCTCTAATCTCTGTAATTTGCGACAAAGCAGAGCAAAACACGAAAACGGTTATGCCGGGATACACCCATCTGCAGCGCGCACAGCCGATCACATTCGGGCATCATTTAATGGCATACGCGGAGATGTTCCTTCGCGATATTGGAAGACTTCAGGATGCAAAAGACAGGATGGATGAAATGCCTCTGGGGTCTGGTGCATTGGCTACGACGACGTATCCGATCAATCGATCTATCACCACCTTGCTGCTTGGATTTGATAGGATGACAAACAACAGTATCGACGCAGTATCGGATCGGGATTTTTGTGTAGAATTTGTTTCCGCGCTTTCGCTCGTGATGGTTCATCTTTCACGGTTTTGTGAAGAAATCATTCTTTGGTGCTCTTGGGAATTCCGGTTTGTGGAGCTTGATGATTCATTTTCAACGGGGTCGAGCATCATGCCCCAGAAGAAAAATCCCGATATCGCAGAGCTTATACGTGGAAAATCAGGACGTGTATTTGGCAATTTAAACGCGCTTTTAGTCATGCTCAAGGGGCTTCCACTTGCATATAACAAAGATATGCAGGAGGATAAAGAAGCGGTATTTGATGCGATGGATACAGTAGAAGATTGTTTATCGGTATTTGCGCCAATGCTCGAAAGCATGAAGGTTTTACCGGAAAACATGAAGAAAGCGGCGGAGAACGGATTTATGAACGCAACAGACTGCGCGGATTATCTAACAAAAAAAGGGATGCCGTTCCGCAGTGCATATCAGAAGGTCGGAGAGCTTGTATTGTATTGCATTGATAACGGAATGACGCTGCAAACGCTTCCAATGGAACAGTATAAAGCATCGTCAAGCCTATTTGAAGAGGATGTGTA
>CAKSKO010000085.1 GCA_934465125.1 uncultured Eubacteriales bacterium | reverse complement strand
TGCGATCTTTCATATCGGCCAACAAATCCATTTTGGTCAGCTCCCATACGACGTCCACCCCTTCTTTTCCGGTTTCCGGAAAGTCCTCCGGAAATTCAGCGCGTCGATACGGTCGAAACTGCCCCACCCGATAGCACCCCTGAAAGACACCATTTGTCCCCTCTGTTCCCAAAAAGCTGATTAGCATATCACAATTTTGAAATCGGGTGGGAAGTTGAACTGTTTGATACTGTTCCAAATATCCTCGCTCATAGTGCGCTGCCACCACTTTATTGGTGAGATTGTGTCGAGCAAGTTTTACCCGTTTCCAGTTGATCTGTTCTCCTGCCAGCAATTCTTGAAATTTCATATTGTCTCATTCCTTCCTGTGTTCTAAAAAACTTCTCTTCCCATCTTAAAGCATTTTTTGATGTAACACAATATATTACATATAAAAATCTAAGTGTAAAAACAAAGTGTATTTAACACCTCACTTTTCTTATATACTAAATACTAAGAGGTGAGGCTATGTTTAAGGTAAACAAACCGGAAATGGTAAATAAGACATTTCGAATGCCAGCAGAACTGGTCGAGCGGTTAACGGTAGTGGCTCAAACCCAAAAGGTTTCTCTGAACAATTTGGTATGCCAATGTTGTGAATACGCGCTCGATAACCTGTCAGATGAACAAGAAGATAGCGAATAGCGGCCATGCCACGATCATAGTGACATAGCCGCTATTATCTTTTTACGGTATAAAGGCTTTAAAGGTTAAAAACTTTTTCATCTTAATAACCTTTTTACCGCATAATCACTCACCTAATCAGAAAACAATGGGTTAAGCAAATATCTCTTCCCACGGGGACGTCCCCCCGTCGGGGCGGAGTAAGTAATTTCATGCAAATACCCATGTTCAACTAACAGACCAATCGCCTCTCTCGTATCCTCCACTTTGGCAAATTCTCCACGGCAAAGGCGGAATATATCGTATCTGCTCAGTTCCTTTTGATCTTGTTCCACAAGCCGCTTCAAGATTGCTTTTGCCTCCCGCAAAGTCTTATCTGCCCCCAACTGCATATAGGCAAATTTGGCATGCTCCAGAAAATATCTCGATATTCTGATGGCTCGTTCTATCGTGTCTTTCGAAATCGGCGTTGCAGATGGATTGCTTCTATGTCTAGCACAATGGAGCAACCCTGCGATACGGAGCATATTCCCAAAGTGTTTTCCGCCCCAATCATCAATCGCCGCAAGATCGCCGATCAGTCTCGCCTCAAACTCATTGAAGTACTGTTCCGCACAGCGATCCGCTCCATCGTCCAGCACCAGTTCTCCCACCACTTTGCCACGGGGCAGAGAAAGCAGATCATGAACGAGCTGGTGATATTCCCGCTCGAGATTCAAGGGCAATTCTGGGCCTTGATATTTTCGGGTTCCGATCTTGGATGTGGGGCGGCTATACAAAATTCTCGCAGGTAAACCTCTATTCCGAAAGACTTCATTTTTCATCAGCCCTTCCAACACATTATCCTGCGCAGACAAGAGCATTGTCAAAGTCGGGTTATTGATCGTTTCACTTTCCCGACCCTTTCGATCCACTCGGATACGGTCACCTGTATAAGCCTTCAAGATCGTATCAATCGAAATCATTTTTGAGTATCGTCCAGAAAGGGTATCAAACAGCCCTCCCTCTGTTGAAATGATGCTCAAGACGCCCTGATTATCCGCAAGCAGGGTCGTCAATGCTTCCGGGGTTACATCATCTGCAAGTAGTCTCAGCAATCTCGTCTGTTGATACTCCTTCTCCTTGATCTGAGATTGAACTTTAGATGTACGATCGGTCTTGCCGGATTTTTCGTATCTGTCGAGTTGTTTTCTCAGAGCGGTCAACTCTGTCTTTTCCTGTGCTATTTGCAATCGGCGTCTATGATTCTCTTCCTCCTCAAATTGGTAAATCGGTTTAGTCATCATGCGGACAATAGAGCTTTTCCTTTCACCGGATTTCGCAATAATAAGTATGTAAAGGTTCAGCGGCTCGCTATGACTTCTGTTTTGCGCAACTCTGAATTTCCCCTGCAACGAACAAGAAAGCACTGCGAGAACACATACCGCTGCCATGTCAACCGGAGTTTGCGTGCTATCAGAGACAGCTACAACCCAGTCCTGCAACAGACGCGGCAACGCTTTTACTGGAAATACAGGTAGAGTAACCGTGTTCAACGGGATGGGCATTTTCCATTCAGGCACGCATAACTCATTCTTCAATTTATCGATTGCTTGTGCTGTGGTAAGACCTTCCGTATGCATCAGATAGTCAATGATACTTCCTCCCACATCGCTAGAACGGCAACAGAAGGTATTTGTTTCCGCTACATACATCAAGTTGTCATGGTGGCCGCAGATTTCACAGTTATGGAATACCACACCACTTCGGGTCTTTCGAAATCCTCCATTGCGCTCCTTCAAATACCCGAACAGATCAAAGTTTTTCACCAGTTCATTCAGTTCAGAATCAGAACGCCCGCTCGGGTGGTTAAAACACTCGCAGCGGCGCTTTTCGGAGTGGGTGTGTAACGTAACCGCTCGGATAGTTTCCCACGAAATACGCGCATTTCGGTTGTAGAGTTTTGCGTGTTTATTCGTGCCGTGGAAAATGCGGTCTGCGTTTACGCAGCTCTTGTCGCTTTGCGGAAACAGTTTCACCAGCGTCTCGATTACTCGCTTTCTTTTTGTTTCGTCAATAATAGGTTCATCCATAACAAAACCAAGACGAAATTTTGGATGGGCTTTTGTATTGCTGAAAGTCTGGTAATAAAACGCAAGAGGCAAACGATTTTCTTCGCAAATAGCTTTAGCATCCTTGATCTGGAGCATTTTCCCCTCGTCTTCATTATCAATATCGACCAGAAACACCTGCTGTTCTTTCCAGTCCTTTGCGCTCATGCCGTCCATAATTCCGGGGCTGATGGAATGGCCTGTTTCGATTTTGTGCACCAGCTCCTCTAATGTAACAACGGAAGGGCTGGTGTTTTTCTGCAGTCTGCTTTTGATCCCTCCAATCTCTTTTCCAGATGGCTTTGCATCATAGCACCTTGGATCTATGTGCACTTTGATTTTCTCTATCACAATCTTTTTCCTCCTGTCTTAAGAATTCCTGATACTCCCCTTGATGAACTTCCACATAAGCGGAAATGTCTGCATAGATGGCACGGGCAAATATCCGGCTCTGGGATTGACTTATTTGAAATTGTTCTTGTGCCATTTTTGCTTCACCACCCAAAATACCCTTTACTTTTCTGGAAGTATCAGTTATGATAATACTGTAAACAGAAATTATTTTTATGAAATACTGTTTACAGTATTATTGTAGCAGTAAAAATTAGCCTTGTCACAAAATACTGCAAACTCGGTGACCGGCGTATTTTTCAGCAAGCAGATTCTATTTATCGTAGCAGGAAGGGAACTATATGGGCTACAAAAAATTATATCCAGTAGACAAAAATGACCCCCGCGTATGGGCCAACCAAATCAAGATATTGATGGAAGAACGCGGGATGACTCAGCAACAATTAGCACTTGAATCAGGTGTTCCTGCCACAACCATTTCTGAATGGATTGGGAAAAGCAAAAAATCGGCAACTGGATTAAGAGAGCCAGGGATCACCAGATTTCGCAAAGTCGCAAAAACGCTTGGTGTTTCGATGGATTACCTGTTTGGGGATCAGGAATGCGAAACCCCAGATGATGAGCAAATTCATGTAATAACCGGATTGTCTGGCCCTGCAATCAAAAAATTGAAAGCTTTGATCGAAAAAGCCGGTCAAAATTCCGACCTTGAGGAAAAGAAGCTCGCCGTTCTGAACTGTTTGATTGCCAACATGGACAATACAAGTTTTCTAGAAAATCTATATGGATATTTGCTTGGCAAGTTCGTTTTCCCTTCTTCTCATGACGGTGAGCCAGCAGGAGCAACGGTTATATTGTCGCGCTCGCCCAGCGGGAAAGTCAGTCGGCAGTTGATTTTCGGTGAATACTTGAGTGAAGCAATGTTTTCTAAAGTTCAAATAGAATTAGTCCACTTAAAAGATTGTATTTCTAAGCAAAACGAGCTGAAAGAAGAATACGAATATAAGAAATGGGAGGCCGAACATCGGGACGAATATCTATCCTCCCTGCCTGCTATGGAAGATACCGTTGAGGAGACGGAAACAAAATGAATGTTATAATCTACGCCCGATACTCTTCTGATCATCAGACAGAACAGAGCATTGAAGGCCAGCTGAAAGAGTGCTATGAATATGCACAGCGCAACGGCTATACCGTTGTTGGCGAATACATTGACCGCGCTATTTCCGGTACAACAGATCATCGCCCGGAATTTCTACGCATGATTGCGGACGGGGACAAGAAACTCTTTCAAGCGGTATTGGTCTACCATCTTGATCGATTTGCCCGCAACCGTTACGACAGTGCCACCTATAAAGCCAGGCTCAAGAAGAATGGCATTCGTGTGTTATCCGCCCGTGAGAATATCTCCGATGACGCCTCTGGTGTGTTGATGGAGGCAGTCTTAGAAGGTATGGCAGAATACTATAGCGTCGAACTCTCACAGAAGATACGGCGCGGCATGGACATCAACGCCGAAAAATGTCTCTCCACAGGCGGGAATGTGGCACTGGGATTTTATGTAGATGATAAGAAGCGCTTTCAAATTGACCCTAATACTGCGCCAGTCGTAAAAAAGATTTTTGAGATGTACGCCAGCGGCCATTCCATGGCAGACATCATTCGGTACCTCAACGCAAACCATATCAAAACTTCCTATGGCAACGCGTTCAACAAGAATAGCACCAACCGTATTCTCCGCAACAAGCGCTATATCGGTATTTACACCTACCGTGGAACCGAAATACCAGACGGATTGCCCCGCATCATTTGTGATGCTCTGTTTTATGAGGTGCAGGATATGATAGATAAAAAGAAAAAAGCCCCTGCGCGCGCAAAGGCTTCTGAAGGTTACATATTGAGTACGAAACTGTTCTGTGGTCATTGTAAAGCCTCCATGACAGGCGTCAGCGCCACAAGCCATACCGGCAAGAAATATCACTACTATCAGTGCGTTTCCAATCGCCGGGACAAATCCTGCCACAAAAAGTCTGTCAGAAAGGCTTATATCGAAGACTTCGTGTTCGCAGAAACGCGGAAACTGCTGACCAAGGAGAATATTGACCGTATTGCCAAGGAGGTTGTGCTACTCTGCGAGCGGGAGACTGATACAGGAAACCTCAAGCGGCTCCAAAAACTTTTAAAAGAAAACGAGCGAGCCACCGAAAATCTCCTGAAAGCCCTGGAAAGCGGACAGATTATTGATGTGCTCGCGGAACGTATCTCGCAAAAGAAACGGGAACACAGTGAACTAGAGCACCAGATTCT
Source organism: uncultured Eubacteriales bacterium (assembly GCA_934465125.1). GTDB lineage: Bacteria > Bacillota > Clostridia > Oscillospirales > Acutalibacteraceae > CAKSKO01. Next base: position 431 of record CAKSKO010000085.1, on the reverse strand, counting down.
TGTAGAAACCACTGCTCATCCTACCCCCACAGTCGATGAAGTGCGCTTTTTCCTGAATCAATTCCGAAAAGGTGATGTGAATGACCACAAATATCGTCAAGCGCTAGTGGATACGTTCATCAACAAGATTTACCTCTATGACGACAAAATGACTGTCCTGTATAACACACAAGACAGCCATTCTGATGTGACCATTGACGAGTTGAGTTCGTCTAGGGTAGCTTTGGTGGAGGCGACGGGAGTTGAACCCGTGTCCGAAAATGTATCCGTGGAGACTTCTCCGAGCGCAGTCACTTCTTTGCATTCCCTTTCCTGCGCGTGAAGCGACACACTCACAGGATCAGTAGCTTCATGAGATCATGGCGCCGGCAAAGCTTATGGCGCTCACGTTTACCACTAAAGGCATCACCCCGCCCGGTCCGTGGTCCTCC
>CAKSKO010000084.1 GCA_934465125.1 uncultured Eubacteriales bacterium | reverse complement strand
CTGGAGATCTATTTTCCGTTCCTTTTGAAGCCTCTCTTGATAATCAGCTTCTATCTCTTTGATTGATTTGCCTTCTGTTTCAAAAAGCTCGGTTTGATAAAAAACAGAAAATTCTTCTTTTCCATTTGAGATTCCCTGATAAATCTTCTTTGATTTTTCCTCCAGTATTCGGCAATACTTTTGCCTATGTTGTACTAAGAGTGTACCATATTTTACTAACTTTTGTTCCCAAATTTCTAATGTATCAATTAGCTCGGAGTGATACAAAATATCTTTTAATAACGTATTTCTCTGCAAAAGCGTCCTTCGATACTGCGCTAAAAGAGAACAATATGACGGTTTAATTTGGCAGATCGCGGCATCAATAAATTTTCTTCGCCCCGAGGGGCCTTCCTTAACCAGCCCCAAATGCTCTGGAGTAAAGAGCGACGCACAGAATGTCCCAATCATTTCTGATGGTGTTTTTTTTTCAATCCCATTTAAAATAGCCTGACGTTTTTGATTAATAATCCGTAGCTGGGCTGTTTGCTTCCTCTGCTCGGCTTCGAACGCAATGTTGAGTTCGCCAAATTTTTTCTGAAATGTAACAAGATCTGCATCTGTTGCTCCCCGAAAAGATCTCCCTCCTGTAAACATCCAGATTGCTTCAAGGAGATTTGTTTTTCCTTGGGCATTGTCTCCAAAAATAATATTGACGCCGTCCCCCGGAGCAATTGTTTCATTTATAAAATTCCGGTAATTTTTAAGCGTCAATTCTGCTATTTTCACCGGGTGCACACCTCATAAACGACTCCGTCGAACTCTGCTTCATCCCCACTCTTTAGCTTTTTTCCACGCATCAGGCAAGTTTCTCCATTGACTTTTACAAATCCCTCTTGGATCATTCTTTTTGCCTGACCTCCCGTTACAAATGCACCGCAAAATTTTAAAAAGGCATCGAGTTTGATGATTTCTGAATCAATCACTATTTTTTCTCTTTTCATATCGTTTCCCTACTCTGTTTTTAATCGGACCGGCAGCACAAGAAATAGGAAAGAATCTCCTTTAACCGGAAGAACCTTCATTGGACTGAGCGGTCCGTTTAATTCTACTAAAATTTCATCGCTGTCGGAATTTCGAATCGCATCGAGTAGATACCTGTTATTAAACCCAATTTCGACTTCATCTCCCTGAATCGGAGTCTTCAGTTCATCATTTGCTTTTCCGATCGATGTAGAACAGGATAGCTTGATTTCATGTTCAGAAAAAATACAGCGGACAGGACTTTTTAACCGATCTGTGATTAACAAGGATACTCGTTCAATACTCTCAATAAATTCACGTGTCCCAATGGTTGCCGTTGTCGTAGAGTTGACGGGAATCGCTCCTTTATAATCGAGAAATTCTCCGTCTAAGAGACGCGAAATGACACGATAATTCTCAATTTCAAAAATAATATGACGACGGCCAACTAATAGAGAGATCTCTTTTTCTGAATCGGGAAGGAGTTTTAGGACTTCTCCTAATGTTTTCCCAGGAACAACAAAATCGATTGTTTGCTTGCATTTGATTGGTTCTTTACGCATTGCAAGCCGATACCCATCAACCGAGACGAGTTTGATCTGGTTTTCCTCTAATTCGAAAAGTGTTCCGGTATGGATCGGTTTTGCATCGGTTTCTGATACAGCGAAAAGCGTTTGTCGTATCATACTTTTGAGAACTTCGGAGGGAAGTGAAAAATCCGATGCACCGGTGACAACCGGCAGCTCAGGGTACTCTGAAGCAGAAAGCCCTACAATAGAGAATTCACTTGCACCGCTTTTTATTTCTGTGATTAGCTTGCTATCGACAGAAATAAAAACAGTATCCTCTGGTAAACGTCTTACAATGTCTGAAAATAGCTTTGCAGATAAAACAATTTCCCCTTCTTCTTGAATAGAAGCTCCCATTGTTGTGGTGATTCCCAATTCTAGATTGTATCCACATAGTTCCAGTTTTTCTTTATTTGTCTTTAGTAGAATCCCTTCGAGCGCAGCCATAGTCGATTTAGTAGAGACAGCTCTTTGAACATTACTAACAGCGTCGACGAGTTCCTGACGGTTGCAGGTTATTTTCATGCGATCCTTCCTTTTTGCAGTATAGTAAAGCTTATAGTAGCTATAAATTATAGTATTAGTAGTAGAGGTTGTGGATTTGTTGAATATTGGTCCAAATCCAGTAGGGGTATAGTTTTCACAAGTTTTTCACATTTCAAATTCATGTCAAAAAATTGTGAAAAAATTTTTGATTGATTCTTTTTTTCACACTGTTGTGAAAAGGTTTTTGTGGAACGTTGAGAAAAAGTTGAAAATAAGCGAATGTGGTTTTGCATGCTTTCCACTGATTTTGTGGAAAGACTAAAAACTTGTTAACAAATTTAACGATCCCTGATATTTTTAATCAAATCCTCGACGACTCCTTTTGTTTTGGAATCTTTTTTCATGTTTTTTTCTACTTGCTGGATAGCGTATACAACAGTAGAATGATCTCTGCCTCCGAATTCATCCCCAATAGAGGTCATTGAAAGTTGGGTGATTTCTCTGACAACATACATCGCGATCTGTCGTGCAGACGAAATGTTCGACGAACGCTTCGAAGATCGGATGTCGTCGGCTGTTACCCCAAAAGTCCTCGATACTTCTTCTATAATCTTTTCTACTGTCATTGGGGGGGGCTGATCGTTATTTAAAATGTCGGAAATCGCGTTCTGCGCGCTTGCAATATTTAAATTCTCTCCCGCTAAGAGGTGATAGGCTTTTAGTTTCTTTACAGCACCCTCTAATTGTCTAATATTATTTTTTAATTTCGTCGCGATGTATTCACAGACATCGTCCGATAGAAAAATATCTAATAATTCCGCTTTTCTTTTTATAATAGCGATTCTTGTTTCAAAATCAGGCGGCTGGATATCTGCAATCAATCCCCATTCAAAGCGGGTGCGTAACCGATCTTCTAATGTTTGGATTTCTTTCGGAGGACGGTCAGACGTCAGCACGATCTGTTTATTTGCTTCGTATAATGCGTTAAAAGTATGGAAGAACTCTTCCTGTGTAGAATCCTTTCCGGCAATAAATTGAATATCGTCGACTAGTAAAATATCTGTCTTGCGGTACTTCTGATGAAATTCACTCGTAGTGTTTTTGCGAATCGAATCAATCAATTCATTTGTGAAATCGTCACCTTTTATATAAAGGGTTCTCATTTGAGGGCGCGATTTTTTAATGTCGTTGCAAATAGCGTATAAAAGGTGCGTTTTACCAAGCCCTGAATTTCCATAGATGAAAAGAGGGTTGTATGCTCCAGCTGGATTTGCCGCAACAGCTAAGGAAGCTGCGTGTGCAAACTTGTTTGATGAACCAATGATATACGTATCAAACGTAAATTCATACTCCGAGTTAATTGCTAAATTGTCGGTTTTTTGATTACTTTGGTTCGTTTCTTCTGGAATGGTAAAACAGATGTTGATCCCAGCACCAAAAATTTCTGAAAATGCGTCGTTTAACAAATTTAAATAACAACGGTTTAATGTTTGGCGATGAAATTCATTTGGAACCATGAGAATAGCGTCTCCGGCGGAGAAATCCAGTTTGATAGGTTTGATTCGGCCAATCCAGGTTTTGTAAGCAACTTCGGTAATTCTTGTTTTACAATAGTCGCAAATCAATCCCCAGGCTTCGAGAAAGGAATCCATATACTTTTAACCTCCGAAATTTGGGTTAGGGTCCTTTGTTTTCAGACATCCTTATAAAGTTTAATATATGTTAAGTAGTTTAGCATAAAACATTTTATTTTTCAAATATTTTAACAGGTTTTCAGAACCATTGTTGAAAATATCATCTAAGAGTTTCATTTAACCACTTAAAATATTATTTTTTTGCATCACAAAAGGCAAAAACAGAATTATTTCAAATAAAAAATGTAAAGAAGTTCTTTAAGAAATTCTTTTTTAGGAAAATATTATATTTTTTCAAAATAAGGTTGACACAATTCATTACTTTGCTTTATAATGATAAACTACTAAGGTTTAGTGGCTGAAGGGAGGTTGTGACATGCTTAGAACATATCAGCCAAAGAAGCTTCACAGAAAAAAGGAGCACGGGTTTAGAAAGAGAATGTCGACAAGAAGTGGACGTAAAGTCTTGGCGAATCGCAGGGCCAAGGGGAGAAAACATCTTTCTTACTAGAAAACTGAGGGCCACAGAATTGTGGTCTTTCTTTTTATGCGTGATTTTAAGCGGCGAATGCTTAAGAAAAACAGATTATTTGCCGTGATGTTTTCAAAAGAAATGAAGGGTGGGAGTGGGTGTTGGTGCAATGATGCATCAGCTTCCTTCGTATGAGTGAGATAGTCACCTTAAAGGAAAACAAGGAGTTTCGACGCTTGTATACAAGAGGCAAATCGTATGTATCTCCTGTTCTTGTTTCATATGTTGTAAAAAATCGAAGTAAAAATATCCGCATAGGGATTACAACAAGCAAAAAAATAGGAAATGCGGTTAAACGAAACCGGGCAAGAAGAGTGATTCTTGAATCGTTTCGCATGATACACTCGAGGTTGAAACCAGGATATGATTTTGTTTTTGTTGCAAGAGGAAAAACACCATATGTCAAAAGAGACGAGGTTTTTCTTAGTATGGAGGACCACATGAAAAAAGCAGGCATACTGCGAAAAAACGAGATAAACACAACAAAATCAACATAAACAATGATCAGTTATTTGTAAAAATAGAAATGGGATGATCGTTTCAGTGAAATGCATGATGATTAAACTGATACGGTTTTATCAAAAGAACATATCGCCGAATAAACCTCCGCTTTGTCGGTTTTATCCGACTTGTTCAAATTATGCGATCGAAGCTGTCGAACGATTTGGAGTACTCAAGGGAGGCTGCTTGGCTATTTATAGAATTTTGCGATGCAACCCTCTTTGTAAAGGGGGATATGACCCGGTGCCTCAAAAGAAAAACAAGAAAATTTAGCTTTGATATTGGAGGACAAGCGATACGATGTATATGGCTTTTAGTTTTTTTGATGTATTTAATTATATAGGATATGTATTTGGCTATATTTTGTGGTTCTTTTTTAGTTTTGTAAAGAATTTTGGCGTTGCAATTATTTTATTTACAATTGTGATTAAGCTATTATTGGCGCCGTTTTCAGTCAAACAGCAGAAATCAATGGCGGCTTCGGCCGGATTAGCACAAAAACAAAAAGAGCTGCAAAAAAAATATGGGCAAGACAAAGCGAAGCTGAACGAAGAGATGACAAAACTTTACCAACAAGAAGGAATCAATCCGATGGGCGGATGCCTGACATCGTTTTTTCCGATGATTTTGATGCTTGGCGTTTATTATTCTGTCATCAATCCGCTGCAAAATACATTGCACATCGCGGTAGATAAAGTGCATTCGGCGGTAGCAATGTTAGGGACAATCCCAGGGATCGGTTCATCATTCAATGCGTATTACGGTGAAATAGAAATTATTAAATTGTTTCCTTTGATTAAAGAGCAACTTACGATGTTTACCCCAGAAGAAGTTTCTAATATTGGAAAATTCCATGAAGGATTTAATTTTTTAGGACTTGATTTATTAGGAACCCCGCAGGCGAGTGCATTTTCGTCGATGTTATGGATTATTCCGGTTCTTTGTTTTTTGAGTTCTGTTGCGACAACATTTGTAATGCAGAAAATTCAAGGAAATCAGGCACAGGGGCCGGGATGCATGAAGGCAATGCTTTATGTGATGCCCCTGATCAGTGCATGGATCGCCTATACTGTACCTGCTGCAGTTGGATTCTATTGGATTATTTCAACGATTTTAGGG
>CAKSKO010000083.1 GCA_934465125.1 uncultured Eubacteriales bacterium | reverse complement strand
GCCAAAAGCATTCTAATGACTTACTCAAGGTTTGCAACGAAATAACAGAATACGGGCATAAAGAATCTATTGTATTCGGAACATCTGCTTATCTTAATGAACATTGTGACATTATAATAAAGCATGACGCTTTATCCGTTTTGTCAAACTTATAAAAAAAGGGCTGCAATTTGCAGCCCTTTTTTTTACTCTATCGTAAAAGGTAAATCTTTTGTAAATTTATTTTTTCCATCGGTCTTAACTTCAATTATATAATCTCCTGACGGCAGTTCGTCTTCAAAGGTAATATCTAAATAATTCCAGCCGGTATATTTATCATTATTACGCCCGCCTATGGTCATTGTTTCATAAGTACCGGTTGTTACTTTTTCTTTTTTGTTACCGTCTGTATCTGCTTTATAAATATCACATGTGCCGTTGAAATGATAGTCATAATCTGTCCAGTTAATGGCATTTAATACGATGGATTTCTTTCTTGGTGACGAATATTGTACACTTACAATCATTTTGTTTTCAAAAGAATAATCATTATTTTCAAAGAATGACTCTATCGGCATCGGATTGTAATTAATTGAGAACGCAGTAGTTTTTCCGTCCGCTTCATTTCTATATATGAGCTGCGGTACCTGCATTTTAATCTTATCGTCTTTAATTTCAAACCATATTTTCATATAAGTATTTTCATAATCTGTAATAGGAGCATCCAGCTCATATATTATTGATTTTTCACCGCTGTTATTGAGTGTCTGTTCACTAACGGTATACGCATATTCCGTAAGGTCTTCAATCCTCATCTCTTTTTCTTTATTTCTGAATTTTCTTACATCACTTAATGTCATTTTTTTGTTGGAATCGGAAGCTGCAAGATAATCAAATCCACTTTTTTTGTTGTATTCCAGGCCAAAGACCTCTACACCCGAAGAAGGGTTGTAAATTTCCATACCTGTACCTAAAAGCATTCTGTTCAAATCTTCTTCGCTTACATATTCTATACCGGTAATATCACTGCGCAATTTTTTTAAATATTCCAACTGTTCTTCTGTCAGTTTTATCCCATTTGTAGTTGTTTCTGTCTGGGTATTTTTTTCGCCACTATTGCCACATGCTGTAAAACATATTGCAAAGATTATTGCCGCAATAAAAATTATTGATTTCTTCATATAGATTCCTCCTATCACTTATACGTTACCCATACTGCAAGTCCCGGTGTTCGGTCATATTTTTCATAAACTGGAGTTGATGTGAAATCTATTACACCTCCCATACCTTTTGGTGAAAAATTATATTTTTGTGAATTTCTGAGTGAAACTTCGGATGTTGCATGCTGGTATGTTCCAAAAATTATCATACTCTGATTGCGTGCGGCAACATTTGCATATAACTCTAATTTGTGCTTTGAAGCATTATCAACCAGATTCATTGAAATACCTAATCCTGTTTTTGAAGATTTTATATTACTTGAACCACCTTTATATGTAATGACATCATTATCCGCATATTGCTTTCCGTAACAGTTTTCATCCGCAGAAAATATTGCGTCCTGATTTACCCGTATAGCAATTATATCATATGATTTTACTTTTGGTGTTTTAATCCATTCGCATGTTAATTCTATTTTTTTAACCGATGCACCATTGGATACAATTTTCATTTTTATTTTTTTCATATCCGTTGTTACATTATCTTCAAGTTTATAAGAAACTTCATTGCTCTTAAGCGGCTTATTCACCACATTAACATCTTCCAACATTTCCTCTTCGGTAATGTACTCATCAACGATAGGTTCACCGTCCTCGTAAGTCGTTCTCACATATTTCACATCGGTCTGGACACCATCTTCGTCAATATGCTCTACCATATAATCAAAATCTTCCTGGGTAAATATACTAAGCTCCTCTTCGCTCATGTACTCCAACATCTTGTTGTACTCTGTCGCTGTAAGACTTGCTCCCAGTTCATTCTCATATACGGTTCCGCTATCGTTTTCCTGCTTTTCTCCAGCCTGTGCATATACAGGAAACGCCGTAATCGCAACAGTCATCAGACCGCTGATAATAGCTTTTAATAATTTTTTTCTCATACGCATCTGCCTTTCCAATGTTATTTTTTTGATTTAAATATATGTTAAATACGTCCCTACAAGCTAAAATTCAATCCTCCATATATATTTGGTGCTTCATCCTTACCAAATATAATTGTATATTCTCCTTTAGCGATATTATCAAACGAAACCGGAATAATCGAAAATGAAAGGCTGTTAATCCTGACAGGCTTTGAAGTACACTCTATTGCACTTTCCGGAATTATATTTCCACTGTCATCAACCCGATACACTGTTGCTTCACCATTAAAAATATAACTATCCTCCGTGTAATTGGTAATTCGTAATACCACAGAGCAGTCGGTTACGGATGTGTACTGGATTCCATATACTAACTTATCATTAAGGCTGTAATCATTATTTTCAAAAAAAGCTTTAATATAATCCCTGTCATACAATAAGGAAAAAGCAAGATTACTATCATTATCCGGACCGGAATATTCAATATAAGGAACTTTCATGAATACCTTATTGTCACTGACTTTAAAAAATATTGTAAGATAAGTATCAGAATAGCCGCTGATAGGTGCCTGTAATTTCCGGTATTCCCCAGCCTCGGTTATCTCATATCTGTAACCGCTAAGTGATTCTATCTGCATTTTGGTATCTTCATTTCTGAAACTGACAGCTTCATCAAATGTGATTTTCCTGTCAATGTCATTGCTTTTTTGGTAATCATACGAATTATCTGCAATGTATTCCACACCGTTTACTTCCACACCTGACGTTTTATTGTAAAGTTCGAATCCTGTTCCCAGTAAATTCCAGTTAATGCTTTCTTCATTCATCAATTCCAGTGCTGCCGTACCGATACCTTTTTTATCAGACAAATAGTTCTTTTGTTCTTCTGTCAGCACAAAATCCTGACCGGACGGATTACTGTCTTTCTGACTTTTTCCCTTGTCGGAACATCCCGATATAATAACCGCAGCCAGACATATACACATCACAATCTTTATTTTTTTCATTTTATTGATTTAACAATTTCCTCCTGTATACGTTTGATTAATGTAATTGTACATATTTTAAATCTTATTTCAATAGATTATGTTTAAGCGGTCGCTTTTCATGTATAAGCGGCAAATGTGCAAACAATTTCATTACATATTTTTTTCAACGAATAACATAAATCTGTTTTTGATTTCGTCATAATTTCTTTTTGACACATAGGCTTTGTATCTGCCGTTATTTAAATACACCGTGTCTTTAGTTATGCTTGTTACATATTTAATATTCACAAGGTAACCCCTATGGCACACGCAGAAGCTGGGAATATTTAATTTATCACTCCATTCCTGTATGGTCCCGTTTAAAATATATGTTTCTTCTTCTGTTATCATCTTTAATTTACGGCTTGCGACCTCAATCATGATAATGTCTTCCGAGTTAATCTTTTTGTATTCTCCGTCAACACATATCATTACGTTTAAATTAATTCTCGTATATACTTCTATGGCATCCTTAAGATTTCTGAACAGCCTGTCTTTATCAATTGGCTTGTTAAAATATCTGAACACGGAAAATTTCATGGCATCGTCAAGATACTCGGAAAAAGAAGTAACGATTATAACAATCGCTTTAGGATATGTTTCCTTAAGCTTGTTTCCTACATATATGCCGTTTTTACCCGGCATTTCAATATCAAGGAAAACAATATCCTTATCGCCTTTATCATTGAGTAAATCTTCTCCGAGATAATATTCAACAATTTCATAATCCGCTATTTCCAATTTTTCAAAACACTCTGTTATATTTTGTCTTAATGCTGACACAAATATTTTGTCATCATCGCATATTAGTATTCTCATTTTCAATCATATCCTCGTAAAGTATCACAGTAATATGTAATGTTTTATCCTCGTCCTGAAAATAAATATTTATATCACCATTATATTTTTTCACCGTCTTTTTTATATTTGCGGATACATATTCCCGCGATTCCATTAACTGCTCTTTTTCACTGCTGCATGCCACGGAAATTACTATTGTGCCCGCCGGCTGCCCCTTATGTATTGTAATCTCAATAAACGGATTTTCATGGTCACATACTTTCATTGCATTGTCTAGCAAATCACACAAAATTGAAGTAATATCTATTTCCTCAATTTTTCCGATATCCACATTCCGCACGTCATACGTAAATTTTATATTTCTCGATAACGCCTCATTATAATACCTGTAGACAACCGCGCTTAACAATTTATCGGAAGATATGTCAACTGTTGCCTTCAGGTTGGATTTTCTGAATAATTCATCAATATACTTTGTAACTTTTTCGCTTTCTCCGCGTTCATTTAGTGCCGCTAGGGTTTCAAGATTGTTTTTAATTTCATTGGTAAAAAACTCTAAGCCCTCGTCCTTACGGCGTATTGATCCAATGTATAACTTATCTGTTTTCCTTTTCTGTTCATGGATGTATTCCGCGTTTTCTTTTTTAATGCATATTATCAATATTAAACTGAGCACCAATGCCGTAATCAGTACCAGGATGGCACACATAAGCAGCCACTCAATAGGTTTATGCGAGTCTACAGCATAAATCATTCCAACCATTATACAGATGAGGCACATGGCACATGCCAGTATCACAGTGGTTAAACACTCCTCCGCCTTTGTCTTCACCGTTTTTTCGGGAGACTTTTTCTGAATATGAATTAAAAACATTACTATGCCCATATATGTAAATTCTGCTGCCAGCATGATAATATAATTTTTATAACTAATATCCCCATACAGAAATCCGTCATCAATGTGGGCTGATATTTCTCCAACCAGAATCTTTGAAGCATTGTTTACAATCATAAGAATTATAGAATTTTTAATTGCCGATATGACGCTGTTCTCAAACAGGAAATACATAATAAATGCTCCCGCAATCACTTCCAAAAGTACATTTCTGAAAAAAACCTCTTCCGAATATAAAGCAGTCAATACCCCGTATATAACCGTATATACTATAAGCCTCTTGTCTAGCCTTACCTTGGCTGTAAATGATTTTCTACAATATAATTCAATTATAAAAGCTTCCAGTGCAAATGATATAACTATTAATATCACCATATTAATTCCTCCTCTTGCATTTATTTATACTTCGATTATAAATATTTCTTATTACTTTTCAATAGCTTATGCGTAAGCGGTCGTTTTTCATGTATAAGCGGTTTTGAGCCATAAAAAAATATCAGGATATCATGTATAAAACACGATACCCTGATAAATTTCGTAATATTATTTAGAGTAATGCATCACTGTATATATAACATTTTCCATCAAGGTTTAACAAAAATGCAATCATAGAGCGAACCATGCATCACTGTATATATAACATTTTCCATCCGAAACATAAATCTCAACTTCTTCTTCATTCGCAACCCACGATGAAGATGTGCCTGTTTTATATTCGTATTTTACGGTAATTGAATAAAGGTCTGAGATTACGTTTGTTTCTCCTGTATACTTTGCAATCTCCGCATTAAGATCTTCAAGTTCTGATTCAATTGTCGCTCCTTTTTTGACAACCTTAAGCTTACGGTACTTTATATCCAAAAGCTTAAGCTGCTGCTCAACAGCATTTATGTAATCAGCCTTTTCAACATTATTCTTCTTAAGCAGTGCCGTCATCATAGGTTCACAAAACGAGCCGTTTACGAATTTTTCCCCGTTTCCCTCGACCATACTGTCTAACCAGCTTGTGACTGCTTCTCTTTCTTTGGTATATCTGCCGCCTTTGAGGTTAAATACTACAAGAACCGTTGCTGCCGCAATAATAATCATAAATACAATTCCTGCAATAATCGCCCCCGCCTCATGCTTTTTCTTTTCAGGAGGTCTATTCTTAGTAT
>CAKSKO010000082.1 GCA_934465125.1 uncultured Eubacteriales bacterium | reverse complement strand
GTCTTATTATGAGCGTGATTCCGTTTGATCTGCTTTACATGTGTTCCCGGACATCCACAGGGGAGCTTTTCTGAAGAAGCTTCTTTTCTTTTTTTCACCGCTTCTTCATCATAAGCTGCAGCCTCCCGTTCTTCAAAGGTTATTGCTCCTGTGGGGCAAACAGGCAAACAATCTCCCAGCCCATCACAATAATCGTCTCTGAGAAGCTGTGCTTTTCCACCTATCATCCCAATGGCGCCCTCATGACAAGCATCGGCACACAATCCGCATCCATTACATTTCTCTTGATCAATTTTTATTATTTTTCGTTTCATTGTAAATCTTCCTCCTTGATCTTATGGAACTATCCTACTATAATATAAAAAATAAATCCGTTGCATTTGCAACAATTCAGGAGAATTATGAAAAATTATTATTCTATTTTAAAAAACTGTATTTTATTTGATGCGATCGAATCGCACACAATGAATTCTATGCTCACCTGTTTTTCTGCGCAAGAAAAGGCATACCAAAAAGGTGAATTTATTTTTTCAGTAGGTGAAATCCCAAACAAAATTGGCATTGTTTTGTCTGGAGCAATTAGAATTATACAAGAAGACTATTGGGGAAACCGTTCTATTCTATCGAAAGCTTCTCCTGGAGATTTATTTGGTGAAGCGTTTGCTCTTACGAAAGTAAGTTTTCTTCCAGTTAGCGTAATCGCTTCCGAGGCAACGACAATCTTATTGCTAAACCCTCAAAAAATTATGATACCTTGCTCATCCTGCGCTTGCCATAAGCAACTCACTCAAAACATGCTGACTCTTCTTGCTCAAAAAAACATCTCGCTAACACAAAAAATCGAGCATATTTCCAAGCGGACTATCCGAGAAAAACTGATGTCTTACTTATCACTGCAGTCATTACAAACAAAAAGTAGCAAATTTGATCTCTCTTTTAGTCGTCAAGAGCTCGCCGATTACCTTGCTGTGGATCGCAGCGCTTTATCAAAGGAGTTAAGCAAAATGCAGCAGGATGGAATTCTTTCCTATCATCGTAATCATTTTGATTTGCATTAATATGCTGCATCTTTTCATCTAAAAACCTTGTTGTGTACTGTTCTCATATCGTGTTTATGATCTAACAGAAGTTTTGGAAATTTCTATTTCACAATTTTTTAGGACTCTTACAATACTTCCATCATCCTACATAACAGGTAACGCATCAGACACTGGAATCGTCTGATATCCCTCCTCAACCGTTTCAAATCCTATTGTATATTGCGGAATAACGCTTTAGTCCATTACTCAACAACAGCATAAGTTTCTTTAGAACTACCTTCATAGTAAGCGTAATATAAAACCGCGGTGCATATCCGAAGATTTTATGATCTCCATAGAAGAAACTACCCCTTGTGGATTTATTTCCAAATAAGATGGTTTTTGTTTTTCCTTACCTCCTCCCTTTATAAATGGATACCATTCTGTGACGATTGCAATACAACAACATGAAGTAGCTTTAATTACAAAAAATGCTGTTTTAAAATTACTGATACATAGTAACTTTGAGAAAGGGAAACGATTATACTTCGTCCTATAAAATTCAAAACCTTTTGCAGCTTACCAAAGTGCAATTGTTTTATTCCTCAAAACCAATTGGGTGATGAAACAGGTACCGTAGATATGAGCGTTGAAGAGTATGAAACCATCCGGCTGATTGATTATGAAGGTTTTGCGCAAGAAGAATGCTGCAAATATATGAATGTAGCAAAGACAACTGTACAGCAAATCTATAATCATACAACAAAAAGTTGCAAAAACAATTGTAGAGGACTTAGCCTTAAGATTCGTGGCGGAAATTATAAATTGTATGATGGTAAAGAACAATACTGTGGATGCGGCGGATGTCAGAAACATAACCGCTAAAATACAAAAAATTAGTTATAAAAATGCTTTAAAAACAGTTTCTCAACTGATGATAAAAAAGTACTTGCTATTTATAATATAAAATTTAAATATTTAGGAGAATGTTTGATATGAGTGAAAATTGTAATCATAATTGCGAAAGCTGCAAAGAAAATTGCAATCAAAGAGAAAAGAGAAACCATTTTGAATCCCCTCATCATTTATCATGTATTAAAAAGGTAATTGGTATTGTCAGCGGCAAAGGCGGTGTTGGGAAATCACTTGTTACAGCATTATCCGCTGTTTTATCCCAAAGGAGAGGGTATCAAACAGCAATTCTTGATGCAGATATCACAGGTCCCTCTATTCCAAAAATGTTTGGTATCAAGGAGAAAGCAATGGGCAGCGAAGAAGGACTTCTTCCGGCAAAGACCAAAACCGGAATTGAAGTAATGTCACTAAATCTTCTAACAAAAAATGAAACCGATCCTGTCGTTTGGCGCGGACCGATTATTGCGTCTACTGTCAAACAGTTTTGGACTGATGTTATTTGGGGCAACATTGATTTTATGTTTATCGATATGCCTCCGGGAACTGGAGATGTCCCTCTTACTGTTTTTCAATCTATCCCTGTCGATGGCATCATCATCGTAACGTCTCCGCAGGAACTCGTTTCAATGATTGTTCAAAAGGCTGTAAATATGGCAAATATGATGGAGATCCCTATTTTAGGACTTGTTGAAAATATGAGCTATGCGCAATGCCCTGACTGTGAAAAAAAATTAAAGATTTTCGGAGATAGCAATATCGAAAACATTGGGGAACAAAACAACATTCCAGTCCTTGGTAAGATACCGCTCCATCAAAAAATTGCTGCGGCTGCCGATTCAGGAATGATTGAATTATTTGAAGGAGATTGGGTTGATAACATTATAAAGATACTCGATCAGCTGAACGGTGAAAATGCATGAACAAATATTCCGAGAAAGCAAAAAATTTATTTTACGAAGGATATAATTGTTCTCAAGCCGTTTTTGGTACATTTTCAGAAGAACTAGGAGTAGAATTTGAAACAGCAATCAAGATTGCATCTTCTTTTGGAGGAGGTATGGGAAGGCTTCGAGAAGTATGCGGCGCAGTAAGCGGAATGTTTATGGTAGCGGGCATGAAATACGGTTATACCGATCCAAAAGATCATAACGCCAAGACAAACCACTACAAACTGATTCAAAGTTTAGCAGATGAATTTAAACAAAAGAACGGCTCTATTGTTTGCAAAGAGCTTTTAGGAATAGAAAAAAATCGCACTACAGATTATCATCCTGAAGTCAGAACAAACGCATATTATAAAAAACGCCCTTGTGTGGAATTAGTCGGCGATGCTGCCGAGATAATCAGCAACTATATAAAAAGGAGTAAATAGATAAAAATAGCAATTGCAAGTAATGGAAAATAGGTATCAGAACATTTTGGTCACTGTGAGAATTTTCACGTATACCAAATTGAGGACAACCAAATAAAGTCTGCTGATAGTCTTCCAAATCCTGGACATAAGCCTGGATTTCTACCGAATTTTTTAAATGGTTTGAATGTAAACTTTGTAGTATCCGGTGTGATGGGTGCAGGAGCGAAAGAACTGTTCAAAAAAGGGATTGAAGTAATAACAGGAGCCAGCGGAAGCGTAGAAGATGTTCTTACACAATATCTTCAAGGAACCTTAAAGTCTACTGAAACAGTTTGCCACAACCACCAACATGCATAAGAGTATGGACAACATTAGCAGCAAAAAACCGCCAAGGATAACCTTGGCGGTTTTTAAAATATTAGCTTTTACACAACATATACAATTTTATTATTGGGGAAGCGTTTTGAAATCTCGGATCTTAAAAAAGCTTCTCCGTCCGCTCTGGCATGGAGCTTATAACAATACTTTCCTCTTCCTCTCCCGGTCATCAGTTCTTTATCAAATAGATCAGCAGCATTGGGAAACGCCTCCCTATTTATCATTTTATGAACATAACTATACGTCATAAAAATTATCTCGATAAACATCGACTTCTTCGATCGAGATGATAGACAAGACTCCAACTGATTCAGCAAATCGATATACTGCTCTTTCCAATTTTTCACCATAATAACCGGAGCAATTAGCAATCCAATAGGATAGCCTGCGTCACTGAGCCGGTTGATTGCGTTTATCCTGCTATTTAAATCTGATGTTCCAAATTCTATACTTTTAATGATTTTCTCTGGATTGACACTCATGCGGACAATCGTTTTTCCTTTATGATATAAATCGATCAATGGATCAACTTTATCAAATTTCGTTGGAAACGTAAGGAAACCTTTGCCCTCTTTTGCAAATGTTTCAATTGTCCAAGGTAGATTATCTGTAATCGTATTCTCTAAAATTAAATCGCTATTACTTCCTATTTCAAAAGTAAGTGGTTGTTCGCTTTTTAACGATGTTTTTATAAGTTTGCCAAGCATTTTTTCTCGATTGACAAATAGTCTAAGATAAGAACATTTATTATAATTACACACTAAATAACAATAAAGGCAAGACGCCGAACATCCAGATGAGGTATACGGAACTAAGTAATCTGAAGTCTTATGGTTTACTGTATATTTGTGTGTTTTCCTGATTCCTACTATCATATTACGTTTCATTTTCGCAAATTCACTATTTGGTTGATTTCGAAAAAACGGGATATTATTATGATTCTCTATCGGGATCCATTCTTTATCCTGATATTTTTGATACAAGTAGCCACCAAGATCATATGACAAAACATCCGGTTCATAGTAAATTTTCTGTGGATTAAATTTTTGAAAACTCATAAAAATTCTCTTAAATCAATTACTAATTTTTCCTCAAGCTTTATCAGACGTTTTGTAATATCTTTTACCTTCTCTTCCGCCGCTTCAAATTCATTAAGATATCTGTTTAATGATTTTACTCCCATATTACAGCCATCAGTAATAAGATCTGCAATTGTTTGATCCGATTCATCAATTGCTAATTTTACATTTGTTTTGATCCAAGACATGCCCTTTGCAACCGGGCTTGGTTCTTTCCCAGAATCATGATAAGTGTTTAAAAGCTCATGTGTTTGATTCCCTAATACTTCATGTTCCTCTTTACATTTTATGAGAAGATCTTTTATCTTTTTATCTTTGACATGTTCTAAAACTTCATCTATAGAACTAACCCCCATTTTAATTCCTGCATTGCATTCATGAAGTAATCGAATGGTATCTTCGTGAATCATTTTATAATCCTCCTTATGTTTTATAAACCTTAGTATATCCAACCAAACAAGATCTATTACAATCAACAAACTCTCTCTACCGTATCTGCTCGATTACCGTAATAAAAACGATAATAAGATTGCAACTGGGAGAAATTCAAGAGCAATCTTTATTACTCAGGATTTAGTAGATCAAGTTTATAAGGCAAACAAATAGGAATCTGCATGAATAAAGTGACGGAACATTATCAGAACTATGGTACAATATTATTACAGATGACCCTGTCAATACCAAAATCAGGATACATGAAAGTAAAGTGAACAACAGCGTGGAAACATTTCTATCTTTCTTCATTTAGAGCAAAAGAAATTATCAAAACAACTCTCAACCATGTTTATTTAATAAAAGATAGAAAATAAAATTCGCTTTGCTCCGGTGTGGCAAAGACTACAACCTTCAATACAATCATACGGCTTAACCTACACTATGCAGAATTATACAACTCTTTCTTAAAGCGTGCGAAAGTATGCAAACAGCTAAAGCTATTTTACTCTCTCAAAACGCCTTACAAAAAAATATTTGTTTAGCTTCGGATTGCTGTTATTTTTTCTTATAAACTCCAACTCAAAACCACACTTTGCATAAAACTGAGATGCTTGAAATTCATTTGTAACAAGATTAATATTATTAAATTAATTCCTAAATTTATAAATTTTAATCTTTACTCTACGGCGACCAAAAATAACCCTAAAAGTACAGAAACCGCAGTAATACTGCGGTTTCTCATTGTATCAAAAGATACATACATAT
>CAKSKO010000081.1 GCA_934465125.1 uncultured Eubacteriales bacterium | reverse complement strand
GATCGATGAAGCGCTTTTATGTGCGGCGGCGGTCGTTTATCATGTTGGTGGACCGATGCAGTCGACCTTTGATCAAATAATCCAAGGGCGACATAAGATCCTTCCAAAGGTGGAAAGTGTTTCGTATGAGGATAAACAAGGTTTGCTTGGATGGGTGGAGAACAAGCGTGTTTTAATCGGAAACCGTCAGTTTCTTGAAAAATATGGGATCGATGCGCTGCCGCTCAACGATGAGAAAAAATATAGAAAAGGTGGATATGACCTGATTTATTTTGCATCGGGCGGAAAACTGGTTGCAATGTTTGTGCTTCATTACCAGCCAGACGGAAAAATCGCAAAAGAGCTGGAACGTCTCGAATACAATGGGGTAAACGTGCTAATTAAAACAATGGATCCGAATATCACTGCAGAAAAAATTGCGCGGGATTTTGAATTGTATTTTCAAACAGTCAAGGTGCTTCCGATCCGGCTAGCCAATCAATTGAATGAGTTTATCAAAAAACCGGATGAGACAACCAAAACATATCTCGTTACAAAAGGCAGAATGGAATCCTTCGCAAGGATTTTGTCCGGATGCATTCGATTAAAGAGTAACAGCACATTGACGGTATTGATACAGGAAATTTCTGTAATTCTAGGGTTTGTAATGGTTGCCTTTTTGACCTTTTATGCCGGGGTAACGCAGATTGGAGCGGTAGAACTCCTTTTGTATCTGCTGTTCTGGATTTTGGCATCATTGATTGTCCCGAGGATTAGAAAACCATAGCATGGGAGTGGTACCAAACATTTTGGAACGAAAGTATTGATTGCCAATTATGATAAAAGAGACCAGAGCAAACTGCTCTGGTCTCTTTTTATGTATGAAGGATATCGTCAATCGTTTGGCAAATCATAGAGAGTGAATGAAGATACATATCAACTGTCATCAAGAAAACTTCCTCCTCGATAGGTTTTCCAGATTCCGTTAATGCATATCGACAATAAAGCTTATTGTCAGCAGGGCTTACAAATAAAGTCCCAACTGCGCATTTTACGTTGATTCCATCGCAGAGAATGTACATTTTCTCAAGAGAAAGATTATCCTCTCCGATTTCAAAAGACGTAATAAAGTAAATTAAAAGATCTTGGGGATCTTCTCCCTCTTCAGTTGGTAAATAGGAAATTTGTGTATCTCTATTTTGACCGTGCTCAGGTTTTAGATCAAGAACCATCATTGGTGGTTTTCCGAACCGATAAACGATATTTGCGTTAATATTACGTTTTTTTAGAAATTCTTTCAAACGCTCAAGTTTTGGCTCAAAAAAGCTCATTGACTGCTGAAACATAAAAACCTCCTTGGATTTCACAGTAAGTAAGCGGTATCAATTTATATAAAGGGTTGGTTCCTAAAGTTTAGGAGCAAGTTTTTTAATCATTTTATAGCAGGATGAGACCGTTTCCAGATAAAGTTCAAAAGCAAGCTTGAAATGATTTTTAGGGATTGGAAGAAGCGCTTCAGGGATAATATGGCGGCAGTAAAGATTGGTATCCTCAAAATGGATAAATACAGAACCTACCGGACAATCGCTGTTTGCAACCTCACAAAGCATTTGTAAATCTTCAATCGAAATATCACCGCAGGATATACCAAATTTAGTTGCGATATTAATTATAAAATGTTCATACGCATCGTCGTTGTCTATCGGCAAATAGGAGATCTGAAACTTACAGTTTTCCCCAAAAAACTCTTCAACATCGAGGATCAATACAGGAAGTTCTTCTTCATCGCGGACGAGGATTCCTTTGATCCCGAATTCTTCTATAATCTGTTCTAAACGATTGAGTTTTGGCTGAAAAATATCGGTATCCGCTCTCATAATTGTTACCTCCTCGTGACTTATTAACTTAAAATAAAAGCATAAGTTTTATTATATTATAGCAACGATGGTTTTCAGCAGCAAGCTTTTTCAAGCGGTTTGCAAAGATATATCGTATCTCATAAAAAAGTCTCGTATAATCATTCATTTACTCCTATAATAAGTTGATTTAATTATACTGGGGTTTACTATTAGAAAAAGAAATTTTAATTAGAATCAAAAGATAATTGTGTGTGAGTTTCAAAAATGCGATTGAAGAACCATTTAATTTGTATCTTCATAGGATAGGGTAAACAAACTGGAGGGGATTTTTCCATGGCAGAAAAACAGCCGATAAACCGTGTAGAGGATATTTTCGATAAAAGACCATACGCAGTAGCGCATGTCAAAGGCAGTGCTTTGGCGCCTGAAATTGAAGGGACGATAAAGTTTTTCCCATCAAAGGGAGGGACAATTGTTGTCGCAGAGGTAGAGCATTTGCCTGAGGATATGCCAGCAATTTTAGACAAGCAACCGATTGGACCGTTTGGATTTCATATTCATGAAGGTAACACTTGCGGAGTCGGCGGAGGAGAAGGAGCCTACGGTAGCGCCGGAGGGCATTATAATCCTACCAATACGCATCACCCGGAACATGCAGGAGATCTGCCTGTACTGTTCGGAAACGACGGTTATGCATGGATGGCGGTCTATACAAATCGGTTTAGACCATCAGACGTCGTGAATCGAACAGTGATCATCCATCAAAACCCTGATGATTTTAGAACCCAGCCGGCGGGAAACTCCGGAGTGAGAATTGCCTGCGGGGTGATTGAGAAACAAGTTTAAAAGTGAATACATGGTGCAAAGTAAAAAGCGAGGCCATGTCGATTCAAACATGATCCCGCTTTTTATTTTATAGATTTTATTTTCGCTTAATGTTACGGTAATATTTATCGGAAAGCAGTCGCTTTTTCTTTTTTCCACCTATGGAAGGATAACGCTTTCTTCCGACAGAACCGCCCGAATTCCATCTGCTGCTGAACAGTACAACCAAAATAATTAAAATACCAAGACCGATACAAGCCCAAGCGATCATCCCAAATAACTTATTGTTATTGTCAACAGAAACATCTGTAGCAGAAGCAAACACACGCGGGAGCGAAACCTCGTCGTCACTGGCTTCTGGGAGAGAAATGGTGCTACTCTCCTGGGGCTCACTTGAAGTAACGTCAACAGATGGAGTGGTATCTGCTAACGGAGCAGTTTGTTTGCTCGACTGTGCAGCAATGCGTGCTGCCTGGGCGTCTGCCCGCGCTTGTTCAGCTTGCCGTTTATATTCCTCTTCCGCTGCCTGCCGCTGTTCTTCCTCCTGTTTTTTCTTTTCCTCATCGGGAGAAGTAGAAGAAGCTGAGGGAATGGATGGCTCGGGTTCTGGAGTTGGAGTGGGATCAGAAGCAGAGGAAGGAGTTGAAGGGGTTGAAGGGGTGGATGTTGTTTCCATAAATGGATCTGGAAAAGTATTGAATGCAGTATCATATGCAGTAGCGAAAGGGGCAAAACAAAAAACCAGTAGCAGAAGGCTGCTGGAAATGATCGCGATTCTGTTTCGTTTCATTTTCATTTCATGTCCTCCATAAAACATAGCGAAGGGAACAAACGCAGAAAAACATCAAATAATTTACAAAATTCTTTTATTTATATAAAAACTCAATCTTATTATATATCATCTTAATATGGTATTGCAATATTACAAAAGAATTCTATCGAAATTATTAACTATTTTAAAGTTAGTATTATATTTTTTATTGAATCTAAATGAGAATATAGGTAGCCAAATCCGCCTTTGATCTGTTGAAACGAAAGATAAAGCGGGGTTAGATCAAGAGATAAAGAGTGGTTAAAAAAACGCATCGAAAAAGTTGCGGTACCGCAGGATGATGTAATAAATGAGAGCAAAGGAGAACGATCGCCAAAACCGACCAAGCGGGTGTTGCGGTCTGCGATAACAAGACCTATAAACAGGAAAAATAAAAGACAGGTACAAATGATCGAACAAATAAAATGCTTTAAGGAAGTGATATTAATTTTTTTCATTTTCTACAGTCCTTAATTTCTAAATATTCTATCAATAGTGTTTCGACAACCTGGGGTTTGTCACGTATAAAAGAAATAAAACAACTCAGACCACTCATTTGGTATTTGCGTTACGTAAGCTCGTTTAATACCTTTGTCAGAGCATCTCCTAAAAGTGAACCGGTATAAACTGCCTCGTCGAGCGTGTTGGCGTCGGTACCTACTTCGATTAATAGAGACCCATGTGTTAGGTTCATGTTATATTTCACATCGTCGAAACACATCGGTCTTGTCATTCCAGGATAGAGCGTTTCCGCGGCCTGTTGGAGCCTTAAAGCGAGCCGGAGATTGTATTCCCAGTCGGGAAAATCTAAAGAGCCGTCGATATCGCAGCCACTCATAATCATGATCTGAGCAGCTTTTTTTCCGTTTGCTACAAATGTTGGTTTTACCTTTCCGCTTTCGTTATTACCGATTGCATCTCTGTGGATATCGAGAACTACTTGAATCGACGGATGTTCTTCAAGATTTTTTGAAATAGTTTCGGCCGAGCGAGAATAAGAACCGTTGTAGCTTGGGTTATCATGAAAAGTTAATTCATGAATTACTCCGATATTTGAGGATTTTAATTTTTCCGCAATTGCATTTCCGACCCTTGTAACGTTATGAGCATAATCGGTTGAACGGGGATAAAAGCTTTCGTAGTAAAACCCTTGATCCTTATCCATATACGCTTCACTGGTGTGTGTATGGACAATTAAAACCTGAGGAGAACCGTCTTTTTTTATGGTGACGTCCGGCCGTTTGGAGAGTTCCTCTCCGATGTTGAGCGAAACGTCAATTGTTTTTTTTACATAAAAGTTTTCATAGTTCATCCCAGCAGGTCCAAACTGACTTTCAATAATTTTATAAGTTTTTTCATCAGACGATGGCTCGGAGGTGGTTGGCTCCTCAGATGAAGAGGTTTGTTCTAAAACAGCAGGGGAGTCAGGATCTTCATTACTGATGGAGAAAAGAGAAGAAGTATCTTTTTTTGCGGGGGAAGTTTGATGCTTTTGTTCCGAAGCACCGTCTGGGAGGATAAACCCTGCAGCAAGCAGTCCGACGTCGTCGCCACGATTTGCACAAACAGACGGTAGACGGATCAGAAAGCAGGATGTTGCTGTCAAAGTACAGACGACAGCGAGAAAAATAGAAACAAAACTTTTTACTTTCTTTTTTTTCTTTAAACGCACGGAAGATACCTCCAAAACGAAAATCGACGCTATATTTTATATGAGTAAACGATGTTATCTCATTCTTCCTATATCTATTGCAGAACAAACTGTGAGTAAACAGAATTTTTTTGCAGAAAGTATAGAAAAAATGAAACAGTAGGTTGTCTTATTTTTATCGATGATCCTCTTTGTAAGGTATGCAAAAAACACAGTATTTATGCTAAAATAATAAATCGCTAAGAAACGAGAGAAAACAAATCCTCGGCCGAATAATCCGGGTGCAGCGCACAGTTGATTGCCATCCCGATCAGCTTTGAGGAACGTTCGATCAAAAGATCAATTTCTCGAGGGGTGACCATCATCATTTCTCCGCGAGGGGAGACTTTTTGTTTGAGTTCCCTAGGATTTTTCTGATCAGATTCCGAAAGTAAATCGTATGCGAGCGTTGTTGCATCAACAACAGTAGGAACTCCCATGCCAATAACAGGGACACCTAAGGTTTCTTTGTTGATCTGCGGGCGGGCGTTTCCAATTCCAGAACCGGGAGAGATCCCGGCGTCTGATATCTGGATCGTACAGCCAAGACGCGCCAATTCTCGGGAAGCTAACGAATCAATTGCAATTACGGCTACCGGTTTTAGCTGTTTTACAACACTAAACAGCAGCTCGCCTGTTTCAACACCTGTTTGCCCCAAAACACCAGGAGACAGTACGGCAGTGGGGCGTAGAGCGTCGAGTCCGGTTGCACGTGCAATTTCTCCGGTGATATGACGTGTTGCTAACACCATATCTGCAGATTTTGGGCCCAAAGCGTCCGGAGTGATATCGGAG